>JBAZWK010000007.1:8072-37847 GCA_041660365.1 Candidatus Shapirobacteria bacterium
GCTAACCCTGATACTGATCAAAATGAATGGATTGAAATTTATAATCCGAGTGACGAATCAATTTTTTTAAAAGATCTTTGTTTTTATGACGCTTCCCAGCATTCTCGTTGTTTTACTGATACCGACACTATTTCTCCAAAATCTTATTTTTCTCATTCTTTTTCTTCCGGTTTTTTAAACAACGACGGCGACACCGTTAACTTTTTAGATACTTCTATTATTTATCCCAAGTCTCCCAAAAATTTTACCTATTCCCGTCAGGAAAATAATAGCTGGTGTTTCAGTACTCCTAGTCAAAATATGACCAATATTGATTGTACTTCTGTGATGACAACTACCAATTCCACTGAAGAAAAATATTCTCCACCCAACTTAACTCTTCAATTTATTCCCGATTCTGTTAACGCTGGTGATGATTTTAATTTAGTTTTTTCCCTAAATTCTGCTGACCAATATTTTCTCCGGGTTATTTATCCCTTTGGCAGTCAATATTTTCCTTTTACTGATTATCACGACGGTTACTCCTGGCTGACGATGCCCTTATCCACCTCTAAAAAATTACCCACCGGTCTTTATCCTTTATCATTTCATTTAAAGAAAAATGGCAGTAGCCATCTCTACGATTATCAATTAGGTGAAATTAAGGTTGTAGGAACGGACCCAAGTGTCCGTTCTTCCTCTATTACCAAACAAAAAATATTGGGTGTTGTCGCCACCCCTCAACCTCTAAACTGTCCGCCTCAAATTTCCACCATCAAACCAGTCTTACCCGATCTAGTTTTTTTCTCCTGGCCATTTCTTTTTGCCGGTAGTATTCTTTTTCTATCACCAATTCTTTTTCCAAAACTTTACGCCGCTTAATTCCCTCCCTTATTTGGATGGGAGTGATTTTTTTCTTTTCCACTCAACAAACCGCGAACATTATTCCCGAGACTGTCCCTCATTTTATTTTTTTCAAAAGTCTCCATTTATTAGAGTATGCCTTTTTGGCCATTTTACTTTTTTATGCTTTTTCAAGAAAAAAACATACAATCATTATTGCCTATTTATACGCCTTAAGTGATGAGATTCATCAGACATTTATTCCCGGGCGCAGCGGTCGTTTGCGGGATACTTTAATCGATTTAATCGGCATTTTTTTAGGTCTAATTATTCTCAAACAACTTCGAAAAATTAAATTTATTAACCGATTTTTTTGAATCATACACACCATTGACTTCAGCCAGTTTTCATATTATCATTCCGTTAGTGAATAAAAGTTTTACCCCTTATTCGCTTTTTGCCCCCATCAGCCATCTTTTGCGTTCTAAAAAATTCTACAAAAGTTTTGGTGCCATACTTTGTAATCTCTCTTTATTATTAAACAACTTTTTGCCTTTTTTTGCGGTCCGCGCCGCTTATGCTGCTGATTATTCTTCGGTCTCTTCTATTACCTATAGTGAAAGTTCTCATCAACTAAATATTATTAAAGATGGTAGTAGCGACATTGCTTATCAACTGTTTTATAAAAGTGATTCTAAAATAGATTCCATTGCCGGTTCAAGTTTACCTTCGTCTTTTTATTTGGGCACCTGTAGCAGTGGTGATTGTCTTTCACAGAATTTTGATTCAGCTGTTTTAAAAATCAAAACTGATTCTAGTTTTTATTACTATTATTTCACCCTAAATAATGGTCAAACTAATATTATTAAACAAGGGGATTCCTCTCAATTTGATTTAACTGATACCGAAAATACTTTATTAGAAAATGGTTTAGACAATTCATCTTCACTCTCATGGACATTTGAAAAAGTTGAATTAAATAAAGAATACTTTGCCCCTCAAAATAGTGGTATTAAGTTGATATTCACTAAATTACCGGAATCTTCTGGAAATATAAAAATAGAGGAAATAACCTTAACACCGGAACAAATTAAACAAACTGGATCACTCTCAGACAAAGCCTACGATATTACTTCCGACATGGCCGATGGCTCTTTTGCCTATAATCTTTCCCTTCCAATTCCTGAATCTTCAAAAGGAAAATCAGTCGATGTTAAATATACAGAAGATATTTCTCAAATAGATTCCGCTCAAAAAGTTGATAACACTACTAATAGTACCGATTCCTCTGTTTCCGTCACCAACCTCGACCACTTCACAATTTTTGTGGTTACTACACCATCCCCAGTAAATAGTGACTGTTCTGGAGCAAGTGTTGGTATTGTTGGAACAGATAAATGTTTTAATACAATTCAAGCCGCTATTGGTGCTGCTATCAATGGCGACACTATCAATGTCGCAGCAGGAACATATATAGAAAATATTACGATAAACAAATCAATAACCCTTCAAGGAGCAGATAAGACAACTACTATAATCGATGGTGGCAATTCTGGAGTTGTTGTTTTAGTTTCCTCCACAAATAACGTAATAATTAATGGTTTTACAATTAAAAATTCAGGGTCTGATATTAATCAGCATGCGGGCATTGGATTAGTTGGAGTCTCTAATGTCACTATTGAAAACAACATTATCACCAACAATGTCACTGGAGTCGCCGTAATGAGTTCTAGTAATAACAATATAAAAAATAATGAAATTAAAAACAGTGCTCGCTATGGAATTGTTTTAGAAAAACATCCTTCAATTCCATCTTTCTCCACTTTAAATACTGTTTCTGGGAATACATTGACAGCTAATGCTAGAGATGGAATTTATGCCGGTCAAGATTGTAATAGCAATACAATAACAAATAATTCAATTAGCGGTGCTACTGGAACAACTGAAGGCTCATTTGAAGCAAATGGTCTTTATCTTTGGAAATCAGCAAGCAACACAATTACAGGTAATACTATTACCAACAATGTAGCTTTTGGTATTGAAATGTATGGTTCAAAAGAAAATATTGTTACTGGTAATGAGATTACCGGGAATCTTGATGGCTTTCATATTAGAAACATCGATGAAGCGACGGGTTATTCTATTAGAAACAATAACATCAGCAACAACAAAATTTACGGTAATACCCGTGTAAATCTTTATGGTAGCCCAAATTTTGACTTCAATATTGAAAATAACTGGTGGGGAAGTGCTGATAAAACGACAATTGTTAATAAACTTGCCAGTTGGACTTCTGATGGAAATATCACTCCAGGAACTACTGTTTACCTTGATTACACGCCATGGTGTGCAAACTCCACATGTACAACTTTTAGTTCTGCTAATAATGCTGTTACTAAGACTGCCTCAAGTATAACTTCGACTGATGCGATATTAAATGGTACTAACGGTGATTACGATGCATCTGGACATTCATTTTGGGTTTCTTTAAGTCCTTTTGTTACCACTAGTCCATCAATTCCCAGCGGTGTTTATTCAACACCTGTTCTAAGTTCCCTTAATGCCAATGATAATTTTTCTTCTTCTCTTTCTTCAATTACAACATCAGGAGTTCCAAATAATCTTCCTTCGATAACGCCAAATACAACATATTATTTTGCCGCTTGGTCCGAAGTCAATGGAACTTGGTATCCAGGTGAAGTTAAATCTTTTACAACCTTGGTCCCACCAGATATTACTAATCCAACGGCTACAATTGACGGTGTCACACCAAAATCTTTATATGGTGGCAGCACTAGTATTAATGTTCATGCCATTGATAGTAATTATCTAAAAACTGAATTATATAGAAATAGTGAAACAAGCCCATTTAAAACATATACGGGTAGCTGGTTTGGATTATCTTGGTTGGCGGATGGTAATTATCGTATGGTTGTTATTGATAATTCCAATAATTCAACAGAATACGTATTTACTATTGATAAAACCGCTCCAAGTATTCCTGTAGGCGGTACCCCTGATAATTTAATAAAAAACACTAACAATTTTGATTTTAATTGGAATAATTCAACTGATAGTAGCTCTCCTATTACTTACGAATTTCAATCATCATTAAATTCTGCACAAACAGGTGGAGTTTTAACTACCGGTCTTTGGCATTCAAATATATTACCGAGTAATATGATTCATTCTTCCGGAGCTCCAGATGGTATTTGGTATTGGCAAGTCCGAGCAATTGATGATGCTGGAAATAAAAGTGCTTGGAGTGAAATTTGGGATGTAACCATTGATAAAACCGCTCCAGTACTTGATTCACAGACAACTTTTTCTGGATGGTATACAGCCAATAAAACTTCAGTTTTCAATTATACAGATTCTTTAAGTGGAATTGCTTCAGGAAATCCAGTAAGTTGTGTTATCAATACACAAGGAACAAACAAAACTTGTTCAGTAACTCCTAATGTTTGCGACAACGTAGGAAATTGTAATATAACCCCTGTTACCTCAAATGGTGCAAACATTGATAAGTCAAATCCAACAGGTGCTTGGATTAATCCCGTAGAAGGACAGCACGTTAGTGGAACTGTTGATTTAAGTGTCAGTGCTAACGATACTATTTCTGGTTTAGATTTTGTACGTTTACGCTATGGAGTAGATACAAGTCACTTAATAACTCTTATTGATGATTCAATCGCCCCTTATGGAACAACTTGGAATACAGCTGGATTAAGCAACGGAAATTATGTTTTACGAGCAAGAGTCCAAGATAAAGCTGGAAAATACAAGATAGAGGATATCAATGTTGTTGTTGATAACATTGTCCCAACGATAACTTCAGTAAGTTCAGATGGAGCGACCTACAATCTTGCATCAGCAAATCCGGCAATCAAAATAGCATTCAACGAAGATATATCAAATCCACCGACTGTAGAAATGTTTTCTCCTGTAGGAGATCTACAAACAGTCAATGATTGTAGTGACAGTGATGCGAAGACATTCTGCTTTACGTATTCTCTAAATAATGAAGAGACAACTCATACAATTCATATTTATGGTGCACAAGACGCAGCAGGAAACACGATGTCGCTTAATACAGCACACACCTTTGTTGTCGATAGAATTGCCCCAATTTTCGTTTCAAGTACACCATTTGATGGCTGGTATAACACCAATCAAACATCAACATTTAATTATTCTGGTTCAATCTCAGGAAATGATTTCACTTGTGATATCACTACAGAGGGTCCAAACCAAACATGCACTGTAACTACTCCAAATGTTTGTGATGCTGCCGGAAATTGTAATATCACTCCCGCCACTTCAAATCCTGCTAATGTAGATTTTACAGACCCAACCAGCACCATAGATGGTGGAGTTAATAATGGAAAAATTTATAGCAGTAATTGGAATGGTTTTATTTCTGGCACCGCCTCTGACTTAGCAAGTGGAATAAAAGAAGTTCAATTAACTGTTCAAAAAACAGATGGTCAATATTGGAATGGTTCCACTTGGCAAGTTGGTGAAACACGTGTTGTTGCTATTGGTACTACCAACTGGACTTATCAAATTGGTGCCACCTTAACTGACGGTACCTATACTCTAAAATCTCATGCTATTGATAATGCCGGTAATACGGAAAATACTTACACTTTAACTATTGTTTTAGATAAAACAATTAATGAAGTTGCTCTTTCCATTGACCCAACAGTTGGTGATGCTTCAAATGGCTGGTACAAAACCCAACCAACTGTCACCCTTACTCAAACAGATGATAATTTTGACAGAATCGAATATCAATGGGATTCGCAAGTCGATGGTTCTTGGACAGAGTATTTAACACCTTTTAAATTAACAAACGAAGGTGCTCATGTTTTATATTATCGAGCTGTTGATTTGGCCAATAATATTTCTGCAATCGGTGTAAAAAACATTGCCTGGGATCAAACAGATTTAGAATATGGTCCGCAAAATATCAGTGCCAACCCAAATCCAACCAGTGGCTCAACCTCAAAAATTAGATGGGATGTCGCCAAAGATAATATTGGTATCGATAAATATGAAGTTCAGTGGAGTTTAAATAGCATAAATTATTCTAAAACTGTCGGTGCTGGTACCACTGAAGTCGAAATTGATCAATTAACTGAAGGTAAATGGACCGTAAAAGTAATTGCCTTTGACCAAAGTGGTCGTACTAAAGATGGTTCTATTGATCTTAATGTTGATCGCACTGGCCCAGTTGCCCCTGTATTAACCCTTACTGGCACTGGTGTTGGCACAGCCACATTAGTTTGGAATGCTATCGCTGACGCCAAAGATTACATCGTTTGGTATGGCAATTCTCCTGGTAGCAGAATTTATGGTGCCAGAGTAGGCAATGTTACTTCCTATACTGTTAAGGGTTTAGGTGCTGGTAACTATTACTTCATTGTTAAAGCTGTTGATGAAGCCCAAAATCAAGGTGCTGAAAGTAATGAAGTTAATACTGGCGCGATTGCTGGGGCCGCTGGTGTTGCCACAGGCACTCCCGCTCAAGGCTTTACCTCTCAAGTTTTAGGTGCTGCCACTGAACTTACTCCCACTCCAACTCTTTCTCCTTCCCTTTCTAATGTTCTTGGAATTTCAACTAAAAACATGAATTATCTTTGGTGGCTACTTTCAATCCTGCCTTTCAGTTTTGTCCTTTGGCTCATCTTAAAAAAGAAACGAAACTAATCGCTAAATCATCTTAATTTACTTCTTGTACACTTTATTACATTGTATTAATATTTACTTGTCAATTGTTATATATTTGACAATTTGTGAGGTAAATATTAATGAAAAAAATAGTCGCTAGTTTTCTTTCTATCGCATTAATTATCGCTTTAGTTTCTAGCTCAGCCCATGCTTTATTTAGTTCCACTACTAATGTTAACGGTTTAACTTTTTCTACCGGCAATGCCGACCTCCAAATTAGCTCCATTGGTACAACTTGGGGCACTACCTTAATTTTAAATCCTGATTATACTAATATGCTTGCTAACTTTACTAACTCTCAGGAATTTTATTTAAAAAATAATAGTCTTTCTAATATTGATTTAAGTATTTTTACTAGATTAATTGATAATAATGCCTCTATTAACGCCGATTCTTGGGCTATTATTGGTGACAAAATCAATATCTCTTTTGAAAGGTTTGATGGTTCTAATTGGATTGTTGTTATTCCAAATACCTTAATTCAATGGAGAGATACTGGCTTTAGCCTCAACACTTTATCAATTGGTACTACTCAAAAATATCGGATAAATGTTACCACCAATAACTTAGATAATAATGACGCGGGTCAGAGTCTTTCCAATCTTTCTTTTCAATTTACGGGCACACAACTCTAAACAATATTTTAAATGTTAAATATAAAATATTTACTTGTTTTTGTTTTGGTTATTATTTTATTTACAATTCTTTCGCCTTTTTTAAACTATAAAAATCTTCCCAAAATTTTTATTGTCACCAGTGCTTCTATGGAACCAGCCATCAAATCCGGCTCCTTAGTTTTCACTAAGTCTGTTGATCCAAAACTTCTCAAAGTTGGCGATATCATTGCTTTTTCTTCTCCAAATAATTCCAAAGATTTTATTCTTCATCGTGTTAATCAAATTAAATCTAGCTCTCCACTTCATTTTGCCACTAAAGGCGATAATAACAATGTTCTTGATCAATGGGATGTCACTGATCTTGGCGTTAAAGGTCTCTATATATTTTCTCTACCCTATTTTGGTAAAATTATTGCTTTTGTTCGTCAGCCTTTAGGCTTTATTTTAATTATTTGTATACCAGCAATACTTTTAATAATTTCAGAATTATTCAAAATAAAAAATATTTTAGACAAAAAGAATCATTTTAAAATTATTATTTTGCTTATTATCTTTACTTTTGGTCTGTCTCTAAATAATATCCAAAAAATTTCCGCTCAATATTCTTCCGAGTCCACTCTTTCCAAATTATCTTTCTCTATCGGTGATTTTATTTCCCCGGAATCATCTCTAAATTTAGAGGATATTTATACCCAAAACCTTCGAGATTTCAAAATTAATGCCACTGCCACTGATAATATTTCGGTCTCTAAAATTCAATTATATTATTCCTATAATTATGGTCCCTGGCTTTTATTTCCTGATGTTATCAACGCTGACAATGGTTTTTTCCACTTTACCTCACCCCTTGGTGACGGTCTATATAGTTTTGAATCCCTGGCCACCGATATTTCGAATAATATTGAAGTAAAATATTTCGATACTTTTAATAACCAAATCAAGGTTGACACCATTGCTCCCACTACTAATTTAAACAATTTTTCATTATCCACACATATTGATAATGGTCAAGATTACCTAATCAATGGTAATTTTGAGAATGGTATGACCGGCTGGACTGTTGGCTCATCCATTGGTGATCATCATCTTATAAATGAAATTGGTACTAGCAATAGTGTTTTTATTTTAGGCTCTGATACTAAATCAACTAACGGCACCGATTCCCTATATCAGACAATTTCTTTACCGGCTTCAGCTTCCTCAACTTTGAATTTTTCTTTTCGTTTTTTTAGTCACGACACTGCTGATTTTGATCATTTTAATGTTAATTTAGTTGACCTGTCGGGTAACAACATTTTGAAAAACATTTTAAATTTTGGCAATCTTAGTAGTGATGATTTTGACTATGATTCCGGCTGGCAAAATCTTAGCCAAAGCTTACTGCCCTTTTCTGGTCAAAATTTTAAATTATATTTTTCTTTAACTGACACTGGCGAGGGTGATAATTTTAATAGCTATGTTTATTTAGACAATATAAAAATTTCTACTCTTGACGCTCGAGTCGGGGAAACTACTGTCGTCAATTTTTTAACCTTTGATTTGGGTTCCGAACTTTTGGATACCACCCCTGACTTTAACCTAAATTTAGGCGAAAATGTTCTAAATTATGGCGCCACTGATTCTAGTGACAATTCTGAAAGCAATCACCAACAATCAATTGTAGTTTTACCAAATATTGTTTTAAACAAAATTTCCCAAAATAATATTTTTCTTTATAATAATTCTGATGATTTTATTGATCTAAATAATTACACCTACACTATTGATAATTCTTCACCTCTGTTATTTACTAATCCCATTTCTCTTCCCAATTCTTGTCTTGTTAAACTTTTCGATCAACAAAACAATTTACTAGATTCTGTCGCTATTACTGATCTTAACTCTACTTTCTGGCAGAGAGCCACAGATGGTCTTGGTCCTTGGGTAAAAATAAATAATTCACCTTCCTTTAATTTAGAATCACGTCTTTCAGTTTCCAAGATTACTTTAACAGTTTCCGGATTGAGTTCCACTTTACCCGACATGTCATATGCTATTGATTATACCGATTCTTCCGGACAGCAAGAAATTTACGGTCAGATTTCCGGCAACTCTTCTGGCTTTTCTTCCCGCGATTTTTATCTCGGCACTTGCAGTACTGGTGGCACTTGTTTACCGAGTACTGGTATTGGCAGCAGTTTTATCGTCACTTTTAGTAACTTACCGTCTCAAACTTTTATTTTAAATTAATGAGAAAATTTTTATTAATTTTTGTATTTCTCTTTTTCGCTACTCCAGTTTTTGCTGGTAACGATTTATTAATTACTTGTTCCGACACTTCTTGTTCTAAATCATCAAACTTACCATTTTTCAACGAATCAAGCTTAACTCCCGGTTTTAGTCATCAACAAATTTTAAAAGTGATTAATAATCGCTCAGATAATTGTCATATACTTTTTAAGCTCAACAATTTATCTCCCAAAAATTTACTTTCTTTGACATTAATGCTGGCTGTCTCTAATGACAATACTCTTTGGTATTCCGGTAGTCTTAATGATTTAGCTGATAATAATAACCATCAGTTAGGAAATATTGATAGTAACCAATATAAAGATTATCAATGGCTTTTTTCCTTAAACCAATCAGTCGATAATAATTATCAACAGCTAAGTAATTCTTTTGATCTTGACTTCAATTTTACTTGCGGTGAAGAAGATAATTCCTCATCTGACAATCTTTGTCACGATATTGCTCCCACTCAAAACCCTCAAAATTTAAAGGCTATTTCCGGAAAAAATTCGGTTACTCTCTTTTGGGATGAGCCTACTGATAATTTTACTTATTATCTAATTGCCTATTCTACTAACGATACTGCCGCTACTTATGGCAATCCTAATGTTGGTTCTAGAGGTACTAAAAGTTATCTTATTAATAATCTTTCCGCCGGTACCACCTACTATTTTAAAATCCGCACCGGTAATGGCTGCGCACCTGGGCTTTTTTCTAACATCGTTTCCGCAATTCCCAAAGGTAAAATATTAACCGATACTACTTTATCTCCCGGCTTTCAGCCCAATGTTTTGGGTGTCCAAAATACTGAAACTATTTTTAAAAATATTAATTCTACTCCCAAAAATACCTGTCTTTCGATTTTCCCTTTTACGTTTATTTTGGCCCTAGTAATCAATTTAATTCTTTATCGTTATCCTTTTATAGTTTTTATAATCTCACTCTTTGCCTTTCTTTTTGACTATTACACTACTAGATTTACCTGTGTCAAACATCCCTATTTCTATTTTGCCAATTTAGTTTCCTTTTTATTACCCCTGATAATTTCGTTTTGGAAAAAGAAAAACTAATTTTTTAAAAGGTCGCTGTGGCGGTGTAAACAATTTTCCCTTCGTAATCGCCGGCCTCTTGCGAAGTGGTTACCGACAAACGATAGCAAATATATGCCGATTCATTACCGCTTGGTAAAGTGGTTCTTTCCATAATTTTTTGAGCATTGTCACTGCCAATTCCAAATGGTTTAAAATAGCCTTCAATAAAGGGAATGTTGCTGCTGACGTTAGTCATGGTATAACCAAATTCTGATCGGGAATTATCTACTATACTCCAAGGAGTCGCATTGCTTGGTGAACAACTTGCTCCGCCACACAACGTATCCGGAATAGTGGTTGCCGTATTAATATTTTTCATTACCCCTGCCTCATAAGCTGTCACCACATATCCACCCGAGGCGTTAGTCACACAGGTTAATCTTTGTCCTAATTGGTTAAAAGATCCCAAAGATAAGGAACCAAAAATAACTTGATCGCCGGTTGTATAAATAGCCCCTGGGCTTAATGTTGTTCCGACCCCACAGGCGCCCGAAGAAGTATTTGTACTTCCAGTACTGTCAATTGTAAAAGTAATTGAAGGGTCAATTGTGGCCGTTACTCTAACTGCCTCAACTAAGGCAATTTTACCGGGTACTTGTTCTACTAATTGGCCAGAAGAATCTAAATGCTGCAAAATATAGTTAAATATATTAGCCCCCCCCTCTTCGTAGGCCTCGTTTGATGAAGTCGGATTAATTAAAAAATTACTACTGTTTCCAATTATTATTGTTCCGGTTTCTCCTGTTCCAACTGGATTAGTTATTCCCGAACCTAAGGCACATTGTATCACATGATAATAAGAAGTTACCGCTGGACTGCCCAAACTTACGGCCATTGTGTTTCCTACCGAGGCTGTCGCTCCCCAAGGACAAGTAACCGCGGAAGCGTTTAAAGTTCCTAAATCAAAACCCTTTTGGTCAGGAATTCCGTCACTGCTTTTTTCCCCACTGGTAGAAGTTGTCTTGATTAAAAATTGCCAATAACCACCTGTAGAATTTGATTGTGGCATAAAAGTAATTGTGTGTACCGCAGATCTAGTGGCAATTATACTTCCTCCGGCTACGGCTGATATTCCTGCGATACCACTGTTGATTACTAAACTGGCTGTATTTCCGATTCCTCTAATAGTATAAATATTTTGACTGCCACCTACTCCAATTGAAACTGTGTCACCGATAAAAAGATTATTGGTGGTTTTTGAAGGAAAAAAAGAATTAGGATCAATACTAATCACCGTAGAATTGGCCGAATTTCCCACTCCTACCTCTGCAAAATATGAAAATTGAGAATTAGATAAAACATCTTTAACATTGGTCGGAGCTAAAGCCTGAACATTTTTAGGAACAAACAACACTGTCAAAAATAACCATTCTAAGAGGATTTTTTTCATACTCACAATTAAGTTTAACAAGTTAGCTACTCGGCATCAATATGGCAACTTCTCTTTAAATATTCCTCATAAATCGCTATACTGATTTATGGCCAAATTTATTTCTTTACTTTTTGTTCCACAAGAAAAAAATAATCATCGGGCCTTGCTTCTCAAACCCTCATTTCTAGGTATTTTTATTGCTATTTACCTTCTAAATCAATCCATTCTTCATTCCCTGACCGTCATAAAACCTGGTGTTTTAGGCTATTCTTCGGAGATTACCATTCAAAAAGTATTAGACCAAACTAATGCTGTCAGACAAAAACAAGGTTTGTCTTTACTTCAATACAATGTCATTCTTTCCCAATCTGCCACCGCCAAAGCGCAGGATATGTTTGCTAATAATTACTGGGCCCATAATTCTCCCCAAGGCAAAACTCCTTGGGATTTTTTCAAGGCAGCCGGTTATCAATATTCCATTGCCGGGGAAAATTTGGCCAAAGATTTTTACGACACCGAAACTTTAATGCAGGCTTGGATGAATTCGCCGACCCATCGGGAAAATATTCTTAGTCCTAAGTATCAAGAAATTGGTATTGGTGTCGTTAATGGGATTTTAAATGGGGTAAAAACTACTCTAGTGGTTCAACATTTTGGCACTCCCTTAAATGGCGAAATTGCTAAAGATTTACCTCCCTCAACCATCAATAATAACGTCAGTCCTGAAACTGCTCTTGTTCAATCACCTGTGTCAAATACTTTAGCTGCCCAAAGCACAGCTATTAATCCTATTTTAATCAGTAAAATAATAAGTGGTATTATTTTCCTCCTAATTATCAGTGTCTTAATTGTCGATTCTTATATCACCTTAAAAAATCAAACCCACCGTTTGACCGGTTCTGCCGCCAGTCATATTGGTTTTTTAATTATTATTTTGATGTTATTAATTTTCTCCCAGCAGGGGACTATCTTCTAATTTATGGTTATCTTTCGGGAAATAAAAAAACATCCACTAAATTACCTTATTTTAGGCATTATTTTTATAATCTCTGTCATTTTATTTCTCTATTTTCGTCAAAGTTTCGATGCCCACGATCAGCGTCGAGTAGTTTATATTACTGCTGGTCTTTACTTGTTTTGGAGTCTTTTTCATCACTACCGCCGCGGTGATTTACAATTGTCTATCATTCTCGAATATGCTCTTTTAGCCTTATTTGCCGTTATTGTCGCTTTAACTACTTTAGTTTAATTTGTTTTTCCTGCCATTCTTTAATTTTTTTTGGATCGCCGGATAATAAAACATCCGGCACTTTTTGACCATTGTATTCAGCCGGTCGAGTATATTGAGGAAATTCAATTTTTCCATTTTCAGAAAAACTCTCAATTTGACTTGATTCATCTTTTCCCAAAACCCCGGGCAATAATCTAGAAATACTGTCAACCATTACCATCGCGGGAATCTCTCCACCGGTTAACACATAATCGCCAATAGAAATTTCCTCATCCACTAAATCAGAAATTCTTTCGTCGAAGCCTTCATAGTGGCCGCAGATAATTATTAAATTGTCATAATTTGCCAGTCTTTGGGCATCTTTTTGTTCAAATCTTTTTCCTCTGGCACTAGTTAAAATTATTCTTGTTTTGGCTTTAGACTTTAGACTTTTGGATTTTATTGATTTGATTGCTTCGTCAATAACATCGACGCGTATTAACATCCCCACATCTCCACCGTATGGTCGATCATCTACTGCTCCGTAATTATTCCAAGCCCATTGTCTCATTTGGTGGTAATTAATTTCCACTAAGCCCTTTTTTTTGGCTCTGCCGATAATGCTCTTATCGAAAACACCCTCAAACATCTCCGGAAATAAGGTAATAATGTCAAACTTCATAATCTAGTATATCATAACAAAATGTGTTATAATATAAACTATATGACAAACGAAAAACCAATAGAACTAATGGTTGTTAATCAGGGTTCAACAGTAAGTATTTCCTGTGAACCACAAGATGGTATTGATGCCAATCAGTTTAAAGTTATTCCCCCCCATCCATCCGAATCTTCGGAAAATTTTGGTATTCAATCAACCTGTGCTGCTTTTGAGATTATTGGCTGTCCAAATTGTCCACTTTTGCGTCAAAAAGTTGATCGTGATACAAATTTACCTGGTGAATTACCCGGTAAACCATCAGTAATAAATGTCTCTGATCGAGTCTATTATTCTCTATCTCTTTCTCCAGATGTTATTTACCCTTTCGAAACTGACTATCCAAACCCTCACCAACTCGAGATAAATAATAATTCCTGTCAATTTAATTGCCCGCTATTAGGCGAATATCTTTCCACTCCTCCTCAAATTGGTGATGCTACAGAAAGTACTCCAATAGTCAGTCCTGCTGATATTCCCTGTCGAAGAAATGTCTCTTTTTATCCTCAAGACTATCCTTTTCTAATCGTTTCACCAGAACTGAATCCCACTAAATAAAATAATTTTGTGACTTACTTTGACGTTGTGTTAAGATAAATCTATGTCAACCCTGAAAAGTTCTCGTGAATGCGCTGTGATGGTTATTCCCACTTACAACGAAGCCGCTAACATCGGCAGAATGATTGATTATTTAAACACCAAAACTTTTCCCTCACTAGATAAAAAATGGGATATAAAAATTTTGGTAGTTGATGATAGCTCTCCCGATGGTACCGCTAAAATTGTCGAAGAAAAAATTAAAAAATATTCTACTGTTCATCTCCTAACTCGAGCTGTTAAAACCGGTCTCGGTTCGGCTTATCTTGATGGCTTTAAATATGCCATGGAAAAACTTAAAGCTGACTTTATTTTTGAATTTGATGCCGACTTTCAACACCCTCCGGAAACCATTCCTAGTATGTTAGAAGCTATGGATGACGGCTACGACTATGTAATCGGCTCTCGTAAAATCAAAGGTGGTGCCGAGCCTCAAGGCCGTGACTTTATGCGCATGATGATGACTGAATTGGGTGGTTTTGCCGCCCGTTTTATTCTCTTTTTCCCTTTCAAACATTTTTGGGACCTGACCGACCCGACTACTGGCCTAAAAGTTACTCGAGTTAAGGGTTTTGTGGATCATTTAGATCTAACTTATCAACATCTTTATAGCCGAAAATTCGGTTATAAAGTTCAATTGTTATCAGAAACACTAGCTCTTGGTGCCAAATTTAAAGAAGTTCCCTTAAAATTTGCTAATCGTGAAGCCGGTAATTCCAAATTTGAGTCGGATACCACCAAAGAAATTCTTTTATCCTGTATTAAAACTCGCTGGTATGAAGATTTTACTCAAAAATTCGTTAAATTCGCCATTGTTGGTTCGGTCGGTTTTATTATCAACACTGTTGGTGCCAAGTTATTTAAAAATGCTTTACTTCGACCTGACTCAAATATTAGTTTTATGAATGGTTTATGTAATGCTTTAGCTGCGGAAATTTCCATTATTTCCAATTTTACTTTTAATAATGCCTGGACTTTTTCTAAAGAAAAAATTACCAGTTTTTCTCAGCTTATCTCCAAATTTTTGACTTTCAATTTGTCTTCAGTGCTTACTGGTATCATTATTCCTTCAGTAGTTATTGCTTTATTGACCTCTGTTTTTGGAGATCACCTCTTTATTTTTCAAGTTATTGCCATTTTTGGCTTAACTATTCCTCTAAATTGGTTAGTTTATAATAATATTATTTGGAAGAAAAAATAAATTTAATAATTTAAAAAACTTTTATGAAAGGTATCATTTTAGCTGGTGGCCGAGCCACCCGTTTACGTCCTTTAACCCTAGTTACCAGCAAACAACTTTTGCCGGTTTACGATAAGCCCATGATTTACTATCCTCTACAGACACTGATTGATGCCGGCATCAAGGATATTCTGATAATTATTGCTCCTGATTATTCTGGTCAATTTCTAAATCTTTTAGGTGACGGTTCCGAGTTTGGTGTTCATTTTAGTTACATTGTTCAAAAAGAGCCTCGCGGTTTACCCGAAGCCTTTGTTTTAGGCAAAGATTTTATTGACGGTGATAATGTCACTATGATTCTTGGGGATAATATTTTTCTCGGCCAAAATTTTTCAGAAGATATTAAGTCTTTCAAAAAAGGTGGTATGATTTTTGCCAAAAAAGTTGAGGATCCGGAGCGTTACGGAGTTGTCGAATTTGGCGCCAATAAAGAAGTTATCAGTATCGAAGAAAAACCGGTTGCCCCAAAAAGTAATTATGCCATTGTCGGTCTATATACTTTTGATTCCCGAGTTTGTCAGGTTGCTAAAGATCTAAAACCTTCAGCTCGAGGTGAATTTGAAATTGTTGATTTACACAAACATTATTTGAATTTAGGTGAATTAAAAGTTAATACCTTTGAAGGTATTTGGGAAGATGCTGGTACTTTTGAGTCTCTTCTTCGAGTTAGTAATGAAGCTGCAGAAATTTCCAAATTGACAGAGGTTAAAATTTAAGCTTTAATACAGTTATGAATAAATATTTAACCGAGATAGAAAATAAATTAGACTTTTATTTTGGCAAAAAAGCTCCGGCCATGCCAGAGAATATTAAGGAATTAATAGTCAAATATAGTCCCTATTTAACCATTTTGGTTATGATTATTGCCGTGCCCACCATTTTATTTGCTTTTGGAGTCGGATCCGCTTTTTCTTCAATTGCCTACCTTACCGGCTCTTTTAGGCCTCTTCTTTATTTTGAAAGTCTTTTAGCATTGGTAGCAATTGTTTTGGAATTTTTAGCTCTTCCCGGTTTATTTAAAAGAACTAAAAAGGCCTGGCAGTTTATGTTTTATGCCACTCTAGTTGGTCTTCTTAACTCCTTAATCGGGGTTAAAATTTTTGATTTAATTCTCGACGGTCTAATTTCTTTTTACATTCTTTTTCAAATCAAGTCCTACTACAAAAATTAAATTTCCATCAAACTCAGACTGTTGATCGAGGCGCTTTCTAACCAGTTATTGCCGTGAATTACCAGAATTTTTTGGCCTTTTTTAATTAATTTTTCAGCCTTCAATTCCTCATAAATTTGATTATCACTTCCGTATTTTTCATTATCAAAATTTTTGAAATAGGGGATAACTCCAAAAGATAACGCCAACAGATTAGCGGTATTTTTGTCATTTGTTACGGCAATGATGTTTTCTTTTAAACGATGATTAGCTAATTTTCGAGCTGAATTTCCTGATTTAGTAAAGACTATAACTAGATCAGTTTTTTTGGCCACTTCCATAGCTGCTTCCAATAAACTGTCACTAAAACTTAAATTTGTCTGAGCAATATTTTTAATATTTCCGTTTTCTTCACTAAATTTTACGATTCTAGCCATAGTTTCCACTGCCGCCTCGGGAAATTTTCCTATCGCCGTCTCTTCAGACAACATTACCGCATCACTGCCATCAAAGACCGCATGAGCCACGTCCGAAGCCTCGGCTCTGGTTGGATTTTCACTTTGAGTCATTGATAACAACATTTCCGTAGCTACGATTACTGCTTTATTTTGATATCTGGCTTCATCAATTATTTTTTCTTGATAAAAAGCCAATTCTTCAATAGGGATATTTCTCCCTAGATCGCCTCGGGCCACCATAATTCCATCCGCCACCTCACAAATTTCTTTGATATTTTTTACCGCCGACAAATTTTCAATTTTGGCTATAATCGCCTTATTGATATTTTTTCTTAATAATCTTTGTTTTAACTTGACAATTTCTTCAGCATCTTTAAGATAAGATAATGCCAAAATATCGGCATTATTATATATTTCAAAATCGCTTCTTGGTAAATCTAACAATACTGGAATTTTATTGTTACCCAACTTATGAATTAAGTTTATTTTGTCTTCATGCCAAGCTCGATCACTGTATTTAGTGTTTAAACGAAACACATTTACCCCACTCTTTATTAAAGACTTAATACTTTCTTCTTTCTCAGTTGCCGGACCTAAAGTGGCCACAATTTTAGTTTTTCTTATTGACATATATCTCCCCAAATTCCTAACTTATTAAGTCTAGCCTCTTTTTCTTCGTTTACAAAAAGTTCCTGATATTTAATGTCGGGTGGATAAGTATCAACCTCTGTCCAACCTGACTTCATTAGTTCTTCATTGATCATTTTACCGTCAATCCAGACATATCTTAATAGCCGGCCATATTTATCAGTCTCCGAAACGTCTTTTTCCAATTCTATTTCTTTATTTTCCACTAGTTTTTGATCCGCCTCTTTGGCTTTTTGGGCTAGACATTTTACCTCTAGCCTTTTGTCTGTCATTTCTGGACTGTTTATGCCGATATATCGGACTTTTCTTTTATCGCTTAATTCGATAGTATCACCGTCAATCACTCGGCTGACTTTTACTTTTTCTTTAATTCCTGGCGTTGGCAATACAATTTCTTGCTTTATTTTTTCAAAATTTATTTCTTTAATTTTATTTTCCGCCCAAAATCCGAAAGCAAAAATCAAAATCACTAACCCGACGATAATAACAATTCTTTTAATCACTAATTAATCATAACAATTTTTTCTCTTCTCCTGTTACACTTTTCTTATGTCGGCAGATGAAAAAAGTAAATATAATCCAGTTGTCGATCTTCTCCGTATTCTCGCTATTCTCGCTGTCATTTTAATTCACACTACTACCAAGGTTTTAGAATTTTTTAAATATGATTTTTCCCCCCACCAATTAACTTTATTTTTAAATCAAGCGCCCCGTTTTGCTGTCCCTTTATTTTTTCTTATCTCTGCCTTTGTTTTGGAATTAAATTATCCCCAACCTTTTAATTATTTTTCTTATTTAAAAAAACGTTTTTCTCGTCTTTTTCTTCCTTATGTTTTTTGGAGTGCCATTTATTATTTTTTTGTTTATACCCCTAATACTCAAAATTTTATTTTCACTTTATTTTCCGGAGGCGCCTCTTATCAACTTTATTTTATCCCAGCTCTCTTTATTTTTTACCTTATTTTTCCACTTTTTCATCACTTTGCTAACTTTTTTTCTCACCGAACAACCTTGTTTTTTTTAATTCTTTTACAAATTATTATTTTATCTTTTGACTATTATCATCGTTCTTTACCTTTTCCCTATCCCATCAGTGTCTTTATTCTAAATTTAGGTCCGTTTATCATTGGTATTCTGGCCAGTCGTTATCAAAAAAATATTCTTAATTTTGTTCAGAAATATCAAAAATATTTTTTAATTGTTTCCTTAATTTTTCCTTTTTTAATTTTTTATGAAGGTGAAAACTTTTATTTAAAAACTCAAAATTATTTATCTTTTTATTCTCAGTGGCGTCCTAGTATTTTTATTTATACCCTTGTTATTAGCGCCTATTTATATTTTATCTTTAGCCAAATTAAATTAAGTTCTTCCTTAGTTAAAAAAATCGCTTCTTATTCTTTTTTTGTATATTTTATTCATGTAATTTTTCTAGAAATTATTTGGAAATACTTACCTCACTCACTTCTCTCTTTCCCTTTAATATTATTTCTTATAGTATCAATTATTTCCTATTTATCGGCATTTTTAATTTCTAAAACCAAGTTTATTCCTAAACTTACCGGTTAACTCTTGTTAAAATACTTTGAAAAACTTCTTCTCTTGGTCTGTCACCATCAACTATTTCTAAAGAAAAATTTGTTCTAATCAAAGACATTCTTTTTCCTAAATTATTATCAAATTCTTTTGCCCTTTTCAATATTCCCTCCAGGGTATCATCACTTCTTTTTCTCCCATTTTCTCCCATTAATCTTTCCATACATTTCCATCTTGGTACTCGTAAATAAAAAATATTCAATTTAAAATCTTTTCCAGTCGAACTCAGCATTTTTTTAAAACCTTCAGTTTCTTCTAAAGTTCTAAAACCACCATCTAAAATCAAACCATTATTAATATCATCTTTTTGAAATCTTTGCTTAACTACTTCCAACAACATTGGTCCTGGTAAATAAACATGTTCTGTAAATAGTTTTTCACATGCTTCCTGAAGTTCTCCAATTGGCCCATTTCTAGCCTCTCTTAACATATCTCCAGTACAAACATATGTATAGCTTAAGGACTCTACTAAACTTTTCGCCACCGTTGTTTTACCAGAACCCTCCATTCCCACTAAAGAAATTAAACTTATTTTTTCCCTCGCCATAAACCAATTCTATCAAAAAACTTATTTCTTAGTCTTTCCAAGTTTTTTCTCTAAAAATCCCAGAGTCTTTCCGTTATCAATATCCCAACGATTAAGATAAAAGATATAAGCAATTTCTAAAATTGACAAAGTATTTATTGTTAATAAGCCCACAAACCAAATCAATTGTTTTTTACCAGCGGCTTTCCATAAAGCTAAGCCTTTCCAAAACATACTCCAAATTAAAAAAGGAATATAAAATCCCGGCTGACTTAATAAAGAAACAATGTTATTCATAATTCATTATAACCCTTATTGTTGTATATTATTATTATGTCGATGTATGAAACCATTCTCAAAACTCCTAATCAATTTGCTTTTGAACCCAAAGTTATCAATGCCAAAAATCTCAAGAAATTTTCTAAATATCTAGTGGTAGGCATGGGTGGATCGCATTTAGCCGCTGATTTAATTAAAATGTGGCTGCCAGAGTTAGATTTAATTAGTTATCAAGATTATGGCTTGCCTAATTTAAACAAAACTGATCTCCAAAATCGTTTGATTATTTTTAGTTCCTATTCCGGCAATACGGAAGAGGTGATTGATTCTTATCTACAAGCCGGGAAAATGGGTTTAAACAGAGCTGTTATTAGTGTTGGTGGCCAGCTTTTGGAATTAGCCAAAAAAGATCAAGTTGCTTACGTTCAAATGCCCGATTTTGGAATTCAACCGCGTTCTGCCCTGCCTTTAAGTTTACTCAGTTTTCTCCTAATTTTAGGCCAAAAAGATATATTATCCGAGTTAAAAAAATTAGAATTTGATTTTCATCCGGAAAAGTTTGAAATAGCCGGCCAAGATTTGACTGATACTCTTCGAAATCGAGTGCCAATCATTTATTCTTCTGCTTCAAATAAAGCTATAGGTTACATTTGGAAAATCAATTTTAATGAAACTGGCAAAATTCCCGCTTTTAATAATGTTTTTCCCGAGCTTAATCATAATGAAATGAATGGTTTTGGAGTCGAAAAAACCACTGTAGAACTTTCAGATAATTTTTATTTTATATTTTTATCAGATAAAAATGATTCTTCAAAAATTAAAGAAAGAATGGAAATTACGGATAAATTATATTCCAATCGAAATTTACCCTCCCAAATAATTACTCTCGGCGAAGCTAATCAATTTCTAAAATTTTTTAATTCCTTAGCTTTAGTTGAGTTTGCTGCTTATTTCACGGCTCAAAATTACGGTTTGGAATCAGAACAGGTTCCCATGATCGAAGAGTTTAAAAAAATGTTGTAAGAATATGGAAAATTTGAAGCAGCCAGATCTACTTCTTGTTTTCACTTATGCTCCGGCTGGATTAGGCCACCTTCGCGTTACTGATGCTTTAGCCGATGCTTTAGCCCCAGGAATTGATTCTGTTCTTTTAGGTGCCGATGATACCAAAATAACTTATTGGCATCGCCTGACCAGCCTTAGTCCCTTTTTTAGAAGAGTCACTGAATGGTTTACCACTAAAAAAAATGGTTATTGGTTTTATGCCCTTTATATTTTATCTTTGAAAATTTCTTCCGGAAAACTTTACCATCAACTGAAAAATTTACTCAGTGAAAAATATCCCAACAAAAAAACTATAGTGGTAGTTTCCACCCATTTCGGTTTAGCTCATCAAGTTTCTGCTATTAAAAGTCGTCTTGAAAAAAAATTAAAAATTAAATTAATCTTAGTCGTACAGGTTACCGATGCTACTTCTATTGAAATTTGGTATGTGCCGGGTGCTGATTTAATCAGTGTTCCGAGTGTAAAAGTTAAAGTTGAACTTTTAAAATATGCTACTGAAAGAAATTTTAAAAAAACCAAAATTATTGTTTTACCCTATCCTTTAAGTCAAACCTTAGGACTCCAACTTAGTGACGAAGAATATGATCTTAAACTAAAACAGTATGATCAAAATTCTACTGCCAAAATCAAAGTGCTTATTCCCATTTCCGGAGCCGCCGTCGGTTTAACTTACTACGACAAATTGATTTCTAAACTTAGAAGAAGTTCTCATCGTTTTATAATTTTTCTCGTTATCAGAAATAATATTTACACCAAAGCTTTTATTAAAAAAATGAAAGCTCGAAATTATGTCATCGTTATTGAAAATAATACTGACCAAGAAGTGGTCGATGGCTACCAAAAACTATATGAAGACGAAATTATTGGCTTAGAGATTGTTAAACCCAGTGAACAGGCTTTTAAAAGTCTTTTTATCCCACAGCAAAGAGGCGGCTCAGTTCTTTTATTAAATGAAGCCGTCGGCCGACAAGAACAGGACAATTTAAATTTTCTAATTGATCACCAACTTTTGCCTAACCAAGAAGATCAACAGGAAATTCAAGCTATGGGTGATTTTTCCCATAACCAAGAATTTTTAAACAATATTAAAAAATGGCGAGCTTTAAAGTTAACCAATGATCCTGATAAAGATGTCGCCATTATTAATTATTGTCTTAAAAACGGAATTTTTAGTCAGATGTCTAAACCTAGATCAAAAATAACTTCTATAAATTCTGAACTTGCCAGTGATGGTGTTCAACAATTCTGGAAAAAAATTAATTCTTTAATTTAAAGCTGTTTCCCCGCATGGATTCGAACCACGATTCTTTCGTTCAGAGCGAAATGGCCTACCATTAGCCGACAGGGAATTAATAGTAAAACTTGGCATATTTTACCTTAAACCGGTATAATTGTCCTAATGCAAACTATCGATCAACTCATCACTGAACTAAAATTAACCCCTGAACAATCCACTGTGGTTAAAAAATATTTTGAGGATCTGATTGTTGAACTTCTGGAATCTTTGAAACAAGATAATCTTCAAAATTTTGAAGAAACTATTAGCTCGATTCGACAGTCTTAAAAAATTCCTTAGCTCTGGCCACAGTTGTTTCTTCGCCATGTCCTGGTAATATCACCGTATCTTCGGGTAATTTTAATATCTCACCGATACTTTTATATATATCTTTGGTTGAAGAATATGTATGGCTACTCTGACCCTGTAAACCCTCAGCAAAAATTAAATCACCGTCAAATAGCCATTCTCCGGCTAAAAAACTCACCCCTCCCGGACTATGCCCCGGAGTCTTAATAATTTTAATTTTTTCCCTTCCTAATTCAATTTCCTCAACTCTATCCAAATCAATATCAATTTTTTCTAAATTCGGCACTTTAATATCCATTTTTAAAAAATGTTTGGCTGTTTCTTGCTGTCTTTCCAGTAAAAACCAATCTTTTAGGCTGGCACAGTAGGGAATTTTATAAATTAACTTTAAATCTAAAACGCCCAAATTATGGTCAAAATGACCATGAGTGGCCAAAATATATTTTACTTTTAATCCCAATCTTTCAATTTCATCCGATATAGCCACTCCATCATCAGCAGCATCAATTATCACACACTCTTTATTTTTTTCTTCCCAAAGCAGATAACAATTGGTTCTCAGTTCTCCTAAAATTAAAACTTCGTACTTCAGCATTCGAATATTATATAATACCTATATATGGATCAGAAACATTCGCCCAATAAACGCCTATTTATAGGCTCTTTACCCTATCGCTTTACCGAAGGGGAATTGCTTGATCTCTTTGTTCCTTTTGGCAAAATCATCTCTTTAAAAATTATGCACAATCGCTGGGGTAAAAGTCGTGGTATGGGTTTCATTGAATTCGATACTTTAGAATCGGCCGTCGCTGCTAAAGAAAAAATGTCTCGCTACAAATTAGGTGATTTGGCCATCATTGTTGATTATGCTGAACCGGATCCATTTTTAACTCCCGAAGGTCAGGCTAATTATGAGGCTGGTCAGCTTCGCCATCCTAAGAAACAAATTGTCAGCGTTCCTCGTAGCCATTTTAATGAAGATAAAAAAGCTCCTGAAACCGAACTTAAAGAAAAAAGAATTCGTGACTTTAATATTGCTCACAAGTTCGAGCACCAGCGCAAGTCGGTTTTTGAATCTCGTTTTCACCATGCCAAAACTGGTGCCAAGTTTGCCGCCAGAAATAAAAATAAATAATGGATCTAAAAACCCTCATTCACTCTCAAAAAATTGTGGCTCTCTCGCCTATGGACGGCATTACTGATGAAGCTTTTCGTCTCACTCAATGCCAAATTGCCAAACCAGATTTAATTTTCACCGAGTTTGTCAGTGCCGAAGGCTTGGCTCACAATGCGGTAAAACTCTTCGATACATTGCTTTATTCCGCTGAAGAACGCCCAATTATCGGTCAATTGTTTGGTAAAGATCCCGACTCATTTTATATTGCTGCGGTAATTCTCTGTTTTCTGGGTTTTGATGGCATCGACATTAATATGGGTTGTCCCGCCAAAACTGTCACCCAACATGGTGGTGGTGCCTCTCTGATCGATAAACCGGAATTGGCCAGTCTCATTATTAAAAGTGTTCAAAAAGCCGTTGCTGATTTTTCCCAAAATAAAGTTACTTTAAAAGATTTGAATCTTAAAGAAAAAGTTTTGGAAGTGATTAAAAGAAATCAAAAATATTCGCAAACATCTGTAGAGACGCCCCGCGGGGCGTCTCTACCAAAAAAACCAACCATCTCCGTTAAAACCCGGCTTGGTGTTTCTGCCGACACCACTGCCACTTGGATTCCCTTTTTACTCTCTCACCATCTCGATTTTTTAACTCTTCATGGCCGGACTTTAAAACAAGCTTATGCCGACCAGGCCGATTGGAATTCTATTGCCTCGGCCGCTAAATTAGCCAAAAAGTCTGGCACCATTTTTTTTGGCAACGGTGATGTTCAATCCCACTCACAAGCTTTAGAATATTGTCAAAAATATGCCGTCGATGGGGTTTTAATCGGTCGCTCGGCCATGGGCAATCCCTGGGTTTTTAACGATAAAATACCCGATTTTAAGGAAAAATTTAGTGCCATGCTTTTACACGCTAAAAATTATACTGAAGTTTTTCCTTTTCGTCGTTTCGATCCACTCCGTCATCATTTCTTGCTTTACGTTTCGGGTCATCCCCAGGCCAAGCAACTTCGTCAGGAAATTGTCAAATTGACCTCAATTGACCAACTTTATACTCTTGAAGAGCGCATTACTAATTGGTAAATTTAAACGGTATGACTAATAACGCCGCTTCCAACCTTCTCAGTATTGAATCTTTGATCAAAAGCCATGACGGCCATCTTGATAGTCTTTCTAAAGAACTTCGAGTTCAAAAAGAAATGCTCGATGCCATTCTAGATAATGATGAAGAATACCGCACCAGTGCCACCGAAGCCAGTAAATACGCCAAATTAAAAACTATCGCCAAAGGTAAAGTTTTAAAACGCCCCGAGGCTATCACTTTAGTTGATAAAATTAAGGATTATCAAGCTCAAATGAAAGAGTTAAAAGTGGCTCTTTCAGACTATTTATCCCAATATGTGACTCTTTCCGGTATTAACCAGATTGAAGGTTCTGATGGTGTTTTACGGACTATCGTTTACACTGCCAAACTAGTTAAAAAAACCGATTAAAAAATGCACACAGTCGTTGATCAAAAAAATTTCCAAAGCGAGGTTTTAGACTCTAAAACCCAAGTTATCGTTGATTTTTGGGCCCCTTGGTGTGGCCCCTGTCAGATGTTGGGGCCGATTATTGATGAAATCGGTGATGAATTAAAAGATCAAATTAAAGTTGCTAAAGTCAATGTTGATGAAAATCAAGATTTGGCCTCAACATACAACATCTCTTCAATTCCAGCCGTCTTAATCTTTGAATCTGGCAAACTTAAAAATACTATTATTGGCTTTCATCAAAAACAAGATTACTTAAACGCGCTAAAATAAGCTGTGTCCGTAGAAAATATTCCACCTTATCATCCAATTGATAATTATTATCAACGTTTCAATCAAATCCTCTCTGAATTGCCTACTTTAGAGTCAATTAACCAAAGAGTAAACGACAGTAGTTACCAGATAATCCACGAAGTTAACACCTTTCCTTTATCATTGAGAGCTCACACTATCATTGACGTCAGTGATCCGAAAACTAATGAACGACGAGTCATTATTTGTGACCAGCCCAATTCATATCAAGATTATTATTTTGATGCTTATGGTTGTCTTAAAGCTATTAGGCATATTAAATCTGATGAACAATCTATGAGGGAAGAAATTTTTATAGATAAAGACAATCGAGATATTGTAAAATATAATTTAAAATTTACCTATTCTACTGGTTCCACAGAAGAAAAAATTGATCTTTCTTCTCTATTTGCTTCTCACACTGTTGCTTATAAAAATAAATTAGGTGAACTTATTCGTGAAGATAAACTACCATTATGAATATTATCCAAGTTTCCGAATTTTTAACTTCTTTAAATCTACCCCAATATCGCCAAAAACAGATTTTAAAAAACTATTTTTCCGGTCGCTACCAAAATTTCTCCCAAATGACTGATCTCCCTAAAGATTTGCGAGAAAATTTAGACGAAAAATTTTCCTTACTCTCTGTTTCGGAACTAAAACTACAACAGGGGACTGATACCCAGAAAGTGGCTTTAAAATTAAGTGACGGTTTAGCCATCGAATCGGTCTTGATGGATTATGACCAATGGCTGACCGCCTGTGTCTCTTCCCAAGTTGGTTGTCCCCTAAACTGCGCTTTTTGCGCCACTGGCAAAATGGGTTTTAAACGTAACTTAACCGCCGAAGAAATTGTCGATCAAATTCTTTTCTGGAATTCAAAAATTTTTCCCAAATATATCGGCAGAATTGTCTTTATGGGTATGGGTGAACCATTTTTAAATTGGGACAATTTAATGTCGGCTCTTAAAATAATTAAAAGCGATTTAAATATTGGTTCCCGAAAAATTTCTATTTCTACTGCTGGGATAGTTCCCAAAATTTATGAATTTGCCGATCTTGACACAGAAATTAATTTAGCCATTTCTCTTCATGCCCCAGACCAAAGCACTCGAGAAAAAATCATGCCTATTTCTAAACAATATGATTTTAAGGATTTAATTAAATCTTTAAACTATTACACTGCTCACACCCGTCGTCAACTATTTTTAGAATATGCCCTGATGAAAGATATTAATGACAGTCCAGGTCATCTCAATGAACTAATTAAATTATTGAAAAGTAATTCACTTTTTTATTTAAATTTAATCCCCTTAAATCCGGTCAAAGGTGGTTTAATTCCTTCGCCAAACCTAAAACTTTTTAGCGATACTTTACAAAAAAATCACCTCAATTTTTCTTTACGCCAAACTTTCGGCCAATCCATTGATTCCGCCTGCGGCCAATTAATTACCGGAATTTAAGGTATAATCAAATCATGTTAATCGACGAAGTCAATATTACTATTAAGGCCGGCAGTGGCGGTGCTGGTATGGTTCATTTTTATAGTGACGGCAATCGTCCCAAAGGTGGTCCGGACGGTGGTAAGGGTGGCGATGGCGCCGATATTTATTTTAAAGCGGTTTCCGACATCAGTCGTTTAGCTCAATATCGTTTTGCTAAAAAATTTGAAGCCGAAAATGGAGAAAAAGGCGGTCCCAATCAAAAAAGTGGTAAAAATGGTCAAGATTTAATTTTAGAAATTCCCATCGGTTCGGTCATTCACTACGATAATGGCACTAGCAAAGAATTTAATCTTGTTGGTGAAACATATTTAGCTGCCAAGGGTGGTACTGGTGGTTGGGGCAATTATCATTATCGTTCTTCTACTAATCAAACCCCACGTGAATCTCAGCCGGGTTATCAAACTCAAACTAGAAATATTTTTATTCAATTAAAGTTAATTGCCGATGTCGGTTTTATTGGTCTACCCAATGCTGGCAAAACCAGTCTCTTAAATGAACTGACACATGCCAACGCTAAAGTCGCTAACTACGCCTTCACCACTCTCGAACCCAATTTAGGGGTTATGAAAGGTGGTCAGATTATTGCTGATATCCCTGGCCTTATTGAAGGTGCCAGCGATGGTAAAGGTCTTGGCATTAAATTCTTAAAACATATTGAAAGAACTAAATTATTGATTCATTGTCTTTCTGCTGAATCCTTAGATCCAAGAAAAGATTATCAAAGTGTCCGCCAGGAGTTAGAGACTTATTCTACAAATTTAGCTGAAAAACCCGAAATACTAGTTCTTACCAAAAGTGATTTGTTAGAGGCAGATCAAATAAAAAAACTGGAGAAATTACTTAAAATAAAACTCTCAGTTTCCATCGCGGATTCTGAGAGTCTTAAAAAACTCAACGATTTGATTGCTAAAGAATTAAACAAAGAAGTCTAATTTTTTAGGCTTTAGACTTTAGAATTTAGGATTTTTTTCACGCTAACGCTTTTTTAATTTTTTCCCAATCTTTCTTTAAATAATTCACAATTTTGCTACTACCATCTTTGGTGGCTACCAAATCACCTTTAAATTCGGCTACCACATCTTCGACAACTTTCCCGTATTTTTCTTTATCTAAACTTTCTCCGGCGGTTTTAACCGAAGCCACTTTATTGACTACGGCATCTTTTATTTCTAAATATTTTTCTTTACCCTCGGTCGTATATTTACCATAAATATCTTTCACTTGGTCTTTTGTTTCGTCGGCTTTATCTTTAATTTTACAAGTGATTTCTTCCGCCAAATCAATAATTTCCTGTCTCGTTTTTTTACCACTTTGGGGAGCTAATAATAAACCACCAACTGCGCCAGCCACTGCGCCCAACACTCCGGCTAAAAAAAATTTACCTGTTTGTTTTGCCATTTTAATTAATTTAAAAAAATTATTAACAACCTCAGTCTAAAGGAATTAGTGGTGTCTGTCAATAATTTTTCTATTCTTACATCACTTTGACTCTTTCCATCCAGTGTTTATCAGTCTTGACCGTTAGTTCCAAAAATATTTTTCGTCCCGACATTAACTCTAATTCTTTTCTGGCGTTATAACCAATTTCCTTAATTTTCTGCCCGTCTTTACCAATAATCATTTTTTTATAACGATCTGCGTTGGTATAAATTGTGGCTTCAATTAAAATCAATTTATTTTTATCAACAATATTTTCTACAGTTACAAAAATTGTGTAGGGAACTTCTTCCCGTAAAAATAAATAGGCCTTCTCCCGAATCAGCTCTTCCACATATTCCTTGGAATTCAGGCTGATTAACGGTTTAGTTAGGTCTTTATAGTTTTCAATTTCCTGTCTTAATTCTTTACTAATTTTAATGGGCAATAATTCAAAAATAGCGTTAATTACGCCCTTCACATTTTTTTCTTTTAAGGCCGATATTGACAGTGTTTTGTCGAATTCTTCCTCCAAATAGTTATAATCAGCCAAATGATCTTTACTGCCGACGGCCTTGTCAATTTTGTTATAAATCAAAATCTTTTTACAAGATAATTTTCTAATTAAACCAATTACTTTATTTTCCTCTTCACTTTTTGGTCGGGAAATATCGACCAAACACAAAATTATTTCGGCTTGATTTAAAGTTTTTGGCACTTCCATGTTAACTTTTTTCCCCATTAAGTCGTCAACTTTACCTAAAACTCCGGGAGTATCGATAAATAATAATTGCCCTCTTTCGTCTTCGTAATAAGCTAGAATATTTTTTCGCGTAGTTTGTGGCAGTGGGGAAGTAATGGTCACTTTTTGTTGCATCATGGCGTTAAGTAAGGTAGACTTTCCCGTATTAGGTCGCCCTAAAATCACCACTCGACCATATTT
>JBAZWK010000008.1:0-6159 GCA_041660365.1 Candidatus Shapirobacteria bacterium
AAGCTAAGGCAAAAAGAAAAAAAATAAGAGCCAAACGGTTGATTTTCTTCATATATAATAGTATCAGATAGGTAAATGAAAATAATATATTTGTCAGGAAACAGTTTTAGTAATAAAAATTGGATCGAAAAAATTAAAGAAAATTTTGATAATTTTAGCGAAGGGGAAATTTTAAATTATGATCATTGGCAAAACGGAAATAAGTGGATTGATTTAAAAAAGGAAACGGAAAAATTAAGAGAGTTAGTAAAAGACAAAAAAGATTATAATATTTTTGCCAAATCTATAGGGACTATTTTAACTTTAAAAGGGATAGAAATGGGATTTTTGAAGGCTAAAAAAATTATGTTTTGTGGATTCCCCTACCAGGCCGGAGTTAAAGAAGGGCTAGAAATGAGAGAAATTTTAAGAAAGTTAACCATACCAGTAATTTTTATCCAAAATGAATTTGACCCGGTGGGAAGTTTTAAAGAAGTGGAAAAAATATTAAGAAATAATTCACCCAAAAATTATCAATTGGTTAAGGTTTTAAAAAACACGACCCATGATTATGAAAACTATGAAGGATTAGAAAGTATAGCCAGAGATTTTTTTAAGGATTGAGAGTGCCACAGAGAATGGAACCGACAGGAGTAATTTCTTCAACCAAATAATTACCATCATAAAAAGTAGACGCGGCACCGCCATCAAGATTTAAAGCTTGGATAAATTTGGCAATTTTTTGGATTTCAAAATGATTAAAAAAGGCAGGAATATCTTCGAGACGAGGACCGTCAAAAGCATTGTCAGTTAAAGAAATAGAGAAAAAATAAAAATTATTTTGGCTGTCTTTGGCAATTAAGTGACGACGGGAAAATTCATGGTTAACAAAATCGGTAGAAGAATAGGTAGTGGTGAAATTATAAAAAGGACCTGATTGTAGGGCAAAATTATATTGAGTTAAATCGTTATTGAAAACGTCTTGAGAAGAAACATCTAAAATATTATTTTTGTTTTGGGTGAGAAAGCCATTAAAAGTTTGGTGGGTAATTTGCTGACCTAAACTTTGATTATTTAAATAAAAGAGGCCGACTGGTTTGGATTCTTGGGTGTAAAGTCCCCCATTGATGGCAAAATCACAGTGGTTTTTTATAATTTGAGAGGCAGAACGAGGTGAGGAAAAGTTGGGAATTAGATTTAGGGTAGAATTTTGGGGAATTAGGTAGTAATAATAACGATAATTTTGGTTATTTAAAGAAAGTTGGTGAGAGGTGTCGATAATGGTAGGAATGGGAGTTAAAGAGGAGGAAAAATTGGGAGAGTAAGAAGAATTTTGTTTAAAATAAAGAAAAATTATCAGAACTAAAACAACTAAAAATAGAATTCGAAGAAAATATTTCACTGGTTAATTATATCTTAGGTGAAATTTTTACCCAATTTTAAAGATTCTAAAGATTCAACTTTTCCCATGGTATCAAATTATATCATTGAGAAGAGAAAATGAAGGCGGCGGAGGGGGCAAGTCTTGAACCTTTGTATCACTACAACACGATATAATTAATTATGATTAAAAAATGGCAAGAACTCTCAAGAGAACTAGTTTTTGAAAAATATGGACGTAAAGTCGAAAAAGTTATTTTTAAAATACAGAATGGTAAAGAATCAGACTTTTATATCAAAAATGAAGGAAATGTAGTTTGTGTATTAGCTTTAACCTCTGATAAAAAAGTAGTTTTAGCTAAACAATATAGACCAGGTCCTAAAAAAATATTAACCGAAATGCCAGGTGGGGCTATTGATAAAAATGAAAAACCAGAAGAATCGATAAAAAGGGAATTGTTAGAAGAAACTGGTTACACTGGTGATTTTAAGTTTGTAACAAAAGTTTTTAATGATGCTTACTCTACAAAAGAAAAATATTGTTTTGTAGCCACTAATTGTCAAAAAATTCAAGAAATTAAAAACGAAGGATGTGAATTTACAGAAGTAATATTAGTTTCTGTCGAAAATTTCAAAGAAATTTTGAGAAAAGGTCAAATTACTGATGTAGAAGTTGGATTTCTTGGATTAGACTATTTAGAATTAATTTAGTTATTCGAACAATACACGAAGGGCGGCGAAGAGTTGACCAATTAGAACTTTTTACACTTAATCAAGTTATCGACTTTTTTCTTTGTCACCTTAAAAGATTTTTCGGTTATTTTAATTTTTTCACTGTGTTCTTTAATATTTGCATCAAGGTCAGCAATTTCCCAAATTTCAAAATTGGTGGAATTAAATCCGAAATTATCAACACAATATTGATAATATTTTTTGTTAAAAAATATGGTAAAATCGGCAGAATCTAAAATTTCTTTCGTGGTTTGGGTCCAATTAGATTTTTGAAACGGAACTAATTTATAAACCTCAAAAAGTCTTTGAGTTAACCAAGAAATTGGTTTATTGCCATTTCCAGAGGCCTTTATTCCCGATGAGATGACTGTGACATTGGATAATTTTTTTGAATTAAGATACGCTTCCGCGAGACGACTGCGATAAAGATTTCCCAAACAGACGAAGTGAATGATCATTAAGACATTATATCAATGCGAAGCAACGACACAGTTAGATTATATTAAATCCAAATTTTGTGATTTTTCATAAAATTTCTTCCTGATCCGGTTTTAAGATATTGTTCAAATTCAAAAGCTGTGTGTTGAGTGTCAAAAATAAAGCAACACTTTAACTTCCATGGCCCACGATATTTGGTTGCATTAACTTCATTATTATTGTGCCGTTTCAATCTATCCTTAAGATTATTTGTACAACCAATATAATGTTTTTCTGTTTTGTTAATTAAAAAATAAACGTAGTAAAACATACAATTATCATATCACTTGGCGGATTTATCCGCTTTACCCGTTATGTTTTCCAACAAAAAATCTCGAAAGCAGTAATTACTCTCGAGACAGCCCACCTTCACTTTGTTACGGCGGGTAAAGCGGAGGGGGAGAGATTCGGACTCTCGGTGCCTTGCGACACACACGCTTTCCAAGCGAGCGCACTAGACCACTATGCGACCCCTCCAAACGCTCTATTTTACCTATTTTTTGGCTTTTAATAAAGATTCTAGTTTGGAATGGGCTTTTTTGAGTAAATTTCTTTCGAAATCGTAGGCCAATTTTTTGAGAGCTTCCTCGTAAGTTAACCACTCGCGGTCGATAACAGTTTCCATATCGTAATATTTGAGATTACTTTCACCCTGATATTCCATCAAAAAGAAGGTAACTTTTTTGATAATTTTTTTACTGGTGGCTTGATCCCAAATAATGTAGTCACGGGAACCAACTTTATCGACAATATCAGCTTTAATTCTCCCCTCTTCTTCAACTTCACGAAGAGCAGTTTGTTTTAAAACCTCACCGGCATCAAGATGACCTTTGGGAAACTTACAAATACTGTGGCGGGTTTTTTGACCATGGCGATTAGTTGTTTTTTGAGAAAGAGTTTTAATAACAAACCAAAAAACACGATCACCAACAATTTTATAGACGATACCGCCGGCGGAGCGTTCGTCGAAATAGGAATCCATCACTTATTATACCTCAGGATAGGGATTTAAGAATTTTACGTTGTGTGCCCGGCGAGAGTTGAACTCGCATCGTTCCCTTCGGAGGGGAAAATCTTATCCATTGGAATACGGGCACAGATGCCCTGTATTTTACCTTAATTTAGGAAATTATGAGGTCCCTAAGAGGACGACGAGGGGTGCGGGGCGGAATAATAGTGGGTGAACCAAAACGGAAAAGCAATTGAGATAAAAAATGAGAAGAAAATGCTTTAGCAGTTTCTTGACGAGTTTTATTCATAGTTAAAGGATGATTGAAAAAGTCGAGAGTTAATCCATGGGCGGCCAAAGTGAGAAAAAATAATTCGAAAAATTCACCGGCAGAAAAAAGGTCTTCAACAGTATCTGATTTAGTCGAAATTAGACCGAGGGCGGGGGCATTTTTAGCCAAGTTTTGATGGTGAAGGGAACGATTTACCAAATCGGGATCGTCTTTAAGTAAAAAATATTTGGCGTTGATGCCAAGTTTATAAAGACTGAGAACACTAGTGGGAAGACCATCCTTGGAAATTTCAAGGTCGTCGCGAAGCCAGGTTTCCAATTCCTCAACCATAAGCTGGTTGCGATGCCAAGCGAGAATACTTTTTCGAATTAGTTTAGAAAAAGAAGTAATATCGCCGGGGCGGGTGATTAAATTTAGTTCAATAGAATCTCTATGGGGGATTTTTTTGAGATCGGCCAAAATATTTTTGGAAATATTTATATTTTCATAGGGAAAACGGTTGGTGTGACGGGTTTTTATAGCCGAAAATAAGGGAGAATATGTTGGTGGAATATTTTCTTTAGAAAATTTAAAAATAATGGCGTAATCATTTTTTTGATTATCTAAACGGTAAGATTTTTCGTAAGCCAGACCAAAGTGGTCGGCGGAAACTTGTAAATTGGCGGCGGCGGCGCCAAGACTCATAAAAAATTCCCGATAATCAGGATCGGTATTGATCCGGGCCCGATCGTAATCGGGGAGAATTTCAAGAGAATCGTCCCCCAGCTTGAATTTCCAAGGTTGAGAATTGTAGCCTGAGGGGGCTAAAAGAACATATTTTAATAAAGATTTGATTTGATTTTTTAATTTCATAGTTTGATTTAATAAAGTTACTACAGCTGTAGTAACTACTATCATTTTAGTATGAGTTTAAAAAAAATCAAGGGGGAATTATTTGTTGACTCTTCTAGCCTGGTCTGAAATAAAATCGATGAAATATTTTTCAGGGAAACCAAGAAAGGTTCCCTTTTCCATTGTCGAAGAAAAGACATATAATAAAACTTCTTTAGCACCAAGCAGTTTTAAAATTTTAGGGTTACCAAAATCAATGCCGCCGGAGATTTTTAAGGGTGAGCGGCCAGAATCTTGAGTTATTTCAAAAATTTGATCAATTAGTTGGTTTAATTTTTGAGTATCATTGTCCGAGGAATAAACACGATCAAGTTCAAGACGATTAGAAATACGAGTGGTAATAACGTCGTTTTGATGAGGAAGACGAAGAGCAAGGCCGGTATTAGCCATCATTAAACGGGGCAAATAGCCAAATTTTAGATTAGAAATAACTTCTTCTGAAGCTTGGGGCAGTTTACTAATAATTTCAGAGAAATTGTGGTCTGCCTTAGTAAGTTGCCGAAAGTTGGCTAACATAATTTTTCGGAGATCAGCTAAAGTTTCAGCCTTGGGAAAAGGATGAGAAGTCCACACAGGGGTAGGAATTTGATGATCTTTTGGGGTATATCTAAAAGCCATGGCTAAAGTGTCTAAAGAAATAAGAAGAGAATTTTCGGGGGGATGATTTTGAGAGAGAAGATATTCTAGTTTTGATTTAGCCACTTTTTCGGGTATATTTACGCTATAGGGATCTTGCCACGATGGGCTTTTATCTTTAATAATTTGAGTATTAACACCCTTTTCAAGGTCGTCGGGCATGGGAGAAGAGATAACATTTTTAAAACCTAATTTTTGGAGAGTTTCCAAGCGATAAGAAGATGATGAGGCCAAAATGACCGGACCATTTTGCCATTGTCGAAGAGTGTCAAGAGTTTTGGGAGAATTATCAAGACCGCTTTTTTCTATTGTCATTAGCCATATTTTACCTTAAAAAAAATTATTATTTGTTGCGCAGGTAAAAATTGGTGATGGCTTTGACAAGAGTGGCGCCAAGAAGGGCAACTATGATTACCGGGTCGATTTGTAAAGAGTTTTTGATAGCACTTGTGGCGGTTTGATAAGCCACACCGGCGGCTAGGGACACAACCATGAACCACATAGCATTGCGTTCGGCAATAGCTTCGTGGGCAATGTCTCTTTCGTCCTTTCTTATTTTTAAAAAGATGTCGATAAAATCAATGGAAAAAATCAAGGCCCAAACAATCATCAGGGCAACAGGCCACATACCTGACAAAGATAAATTGCTAATAATAATCATAGGGAGAGCAATAGCGGCGATATAGGCCCAGCCTTGCCAACAGTTGGGAGTTAAACCCCAACCACCGTATTTTCTAACTGAGAACCATTTTGGATTACCGATCATATTTGGATAAGTAGTTTAATAGATAAATAGTTTAATAGATTAAAAGAAAAAAAGTTC
>JBAZWK010000008.1:6169-8184 GCA_041660365.1 Candidatus Shapirobacteria bacterium
TCATCAATTTTAACTTTTAGAACTTTAGCCACATCATGGGCTAATTTTAAAGATGGGTTGTATTTCCCCTGCTCTAAAAAGACAATAGTTTCGCGTCTGACGCCAACGGCGTCGGCCAGTTGTTCCTGGGTGAGATTTAATTTGGCGCGAAATTCTTTGATTTTAGTAATCATGTTATTTATTTCTAACTATATGTTAGATCTAGATAACATGTTTGTCAAGAGGGAAATTAAAATAGATTATAATAAAGTATGTCTGATCAAATTGATATTTCTAAACTACATTCGGTAATAGTTAACGCCGTCATTGAAAAAGAGGGCAAAATTTTAGTGTCGCAAAGAAGTTTTGAAGAGGGACACGAGGGTGGAAAATGGACAATTCCCGGCGGAAAAGTGGATAAAACTGAAGGAAATGTATTTAATATTGTCGAAAAAACCTGCGCCAGAGAAGTGATGGAAGAGACGGGAATAAAAATAAAAGACAACGTTCAATTAATCACTAATAATACTTTTATCCGATCTAATGGTCAACACGTGATCGCTTTAATCTGTTTGTGCCACTGGGAATCGGGCGAGGTCAAAGCTTTGGAGGATACAATTGGGGTGCAATGGATTACTAAAGAGGATTTAGATAATTTTGATTTTGCCCCGAATGTGAAGGGATATATTGAGGAAGGGTTTAAATTATTAAATAATTAACTTTTATATGGAAAATCATAAAATTAATGTCAGATTAAGACTAATTATTATTAAAAATAATAAATTATTAACTCAATATACCCAAAAAAATAATTTTTATTTTTATATCGGCGGGCATTTGGATTACGGCGAGACGATTGTTGACGGCTGTCAAAGAGAAATTGAAGAAGAATGCGGCGAGGGGACAAAATTTGAGTTTAAGAAAATTTTATATATTCGGGATTTTATAATGCCGGAAGATGATGAACACAGTGTGGAATTGTTTATTCTGGGAAAGATTAATCGCTTTGAAGAATTAGAGAAAAAACTTGATCCGCAGCATCCGGACGGATCGATGTGGTGTGAATGGTTAGACATGGAAAAACTACCGAGCAATTTATTACCCAGTGAATTGACGGAAAAATTAATTAAAGACTATAAAAATAATTTTTCTAATTCCGGGGAATATGTGGGGAGAATTAAATAAAACTATTTGGCTTTGGTGGCTAATTTTTTAATTGAGACTAATTCGCTATAATTAAAATTTCAACAAAACCCTTAATTTTTGTTTCATTTCTAATGTTATTGAATTCCATAACATTTAATCCAATTCGATTTAGACTGTAATGGTTAGTAACAGTGTCGAATTCGACACTGTTAAAATTAATCAAATTACCTTTTTAATTTTTTATACCGGTTTCTAAAAATTTTGATTTAAATATTATTTCCTATCTTTGGACATGAATTTCATGTTTGTCACAATTTGTGACAGACTCTATCTGGAAATAATTTGTCCCTAGATATAATCCAAAGTAAATGTATTAAAATTATTTTAAATATGAGAGTTGAAATAAGACCAATTGAAATAAAGGATAAGGAAATTTTAAGAAAAATGCTTGGGGATTATGAAGAAGAAATTACGGGCAAAGATGAAGAATATAAATATTTAGACAGTTATTGGGAGGAGAAAAACAGGTGGCCGTTTTTTATTCTAGTTGACGAGAAAGTTGCCGGTTTTGTTTTAGTAAACGAGCATTTGATATTATCGGAAAAGGCTCCGCCTACGCAAAAAGCTACGGCAGGACAAAGTAAAAATGTCAGTGAATTTTATATAAAAAAAGAATACCGAGCTAAGGGAATCGGTCGGGAGGCGGCGTTAAAAATATTTGAAACTTTTGAGGGAAAATGGGAAGTGAGAGAAATAAAAGAAAATCCTAAAGCCCGCGAGTTTTGGTTAAAAGTAATCAGCGCTTATACCCAGGGAAATTTTAAGGAAATAGAAATGGATAATGAAAAGTGGCAGGGCTGGGTGCAGACTTTTGACAGTTTTGCCTTATA
>JBAZWK010000008.1:8194-8697 GCA_041660365.1 Candidatus Shapirobacteria bacterium
TGATGGGATAAATTTTGTGGTCAATAATGGAGAAAAGGTGGGATTAGTGGGCATAAACGGAGCAGGAAAAACGACTTTATTTAAAATAATTTCGGGTCTGGAACAAGCCGATGAGGGCAAGATTCAGGTCGAGGGAAAAATAACTTTCGTCCCCCAGGAAATAAAAAGCGACCCAGTGATGGATAATTCAAAAAATATTTTGGATTATTTAAACGCGCCGCAAAAAGCGGATTACGAGATCCGTCGAATTATGTCGGGACTGGGATTAGGAGAACTAGACGTCGAAAGCAGCGCCAAAGTGTTAAGCGGCGGACAAAAAACCAGGTTAGCATTGGCCCGGGCAATTTTAAGCGAGGCAAAAATATTACTTTTGGACGAGCCGACGAATTTTTTGGATGAAAAAGGGAAAAAATGGGTGGCCGATTTTATGGCCAGAACTAAAAGCACAGTAATGATAATTTCCCATGATTTGGAACTGTTAAGCTCGAGCCTAGACAAGATTT
>JBAZWK010000008.1:8707-32551 GCA_041660365.1 Candidatus Shapirobacteria bacterium
TAAGGGGAATTACGGTGATTTTGTGAAATTAAAAGAAGAAAAAGAGGGCTTGTTAATCCGCAAAATCGAGACTGAGGAAAAACATCTGAAACAAATGAAAAAAGGCTTGATAAAAATGGCTCATTTTAGATCGAAAAAGGGTATCAGGATAAAATTGATGATTCAAAGGCGGGTGGAAAATTTGGAAATCAACATGCCCCAAATGCCGCCGGAGGCAAAGAGAATTAAATTGATTTTGCCCGAACCATTGTGGGTGGGCGAACTGCCGATTTATGTCAAAAACCTTGATAAATCTTTTGGCGAGAAAAAAGTTTTGAGCGGAGTGAACCTAACCATCCGCCGTGGCGAAAAAACAGCCTTACTGGGACCAAACGGGGCCGGAAAATCGACTTTAATTAAAATATTGTTAGGTGATTTGACTCCAGACTCGGGAGAAGTGGTGCGCGACGAAAAATTAAAATGGGGTTATTATTGCCAGGAATTATCGGACCTCGACCCACAACTGACATTAATGGAAACAATTAAGGGACTGCAAAGCGGCCTGGGCGAGGGACAAATTAGAGCACTGTTGGGAAAAATGCTGTTCCCCGGCGAAAAAGTTTTCCAAAAAGTGGGTGGACTGTCGGGGGGAGAAAAAACCCGGTTATCAATCGCCCGTTTATTGGCACAAAATTTTAATTTTTTGGTGCTCGACGAGCCAACCACCTATCTTGATCCCCTGTCGCAGAGATTAATTTTGGATTCCATAAAATCCTACCAGGGGGCCCTTCTTATCGTCTCCCACAATCCGGAATTTATTGAAGAACTCGACGTGGACCAGAAACTATATTTACCCGAAAATAGGGTGGAAATGAAGGGTGAGAGAATTTAAAAATAAAATATTTGTTTTTATGTTACAATATTTGAAGGAATAGAGTTAGTCTGTTCGCAAGAGTCCGCCTTTGGCGGATTTTTTGTTTTTTTATTCTGGAAAGACTTTAATTGAATCATCTCCCTTATATAATTTAGGTTTAATGGCATTTACAAAACTTATAAAATGGTCAGTTCTAGTATTATGTCCAGGAACAAAGCCATCATAGGTAGGGTAAATAATGGCATCGGCAAGTTGCAATCCGGCATGATTTTGTTTCTTGTGAACGATAAAAATATCACTAATTTTACTTCTCAAATCGGTGGCAGAAATTTTTCCAACCCCATTTCTTAAAATTGAATCAAAGGCATCTCTTAATTGAAGATCTTCTTTATCTCCTCTTGATTCAGCCACAATAACTCCTCTACCGGATTTCCTGGTTAAAAATAAATGATAGCGTTCAAGCAAAAAGCGAAGGGATAAAAAATATAAATTATAATCGGCTATTTTGGTTTTTGGAAAAATATTCCCTCTAATTTTTCGAAGATAAGTTGGATAACTTGAAGAATCAGAATTGCCATATTTTAATATCAATTTTTCCTTATTAATAAAACAATAGACTGCCCCAAAGCAGGCATTAGTGACTAATCTCTCAATTGCTCCAGTTAATTTATGGCATTTTTCGGCATTAATGGCTAAGTCAGAATATAAATCCCGCTTATTAAGAATGTCAACGTAAAGTACATGGTGAAAGTGTTTGTTAGGGTAAAATTTATTTTGGATTTTTCTAACGGCAAAATTTAAATTTACTAATTCATTGGCGGGAATAATGGCTCCACCAATACCAAAATGGTGAAATTGTTCCCTATTTTCTAGATCCTTCTTAGATGTCTTTTGTAGTTCTTTTAGTGAAGGGGTATAAATTTCATCAAGATACAAAAAGAAGAAATTATCATTTAACACAGTTTAATTATACAGTTATTTTTATTACAAGTTATGGGAAGAAATCAATCCAAATTCATTTCTAATGTTATTGAATTCTATAATATTAAAATTTGGGTTATGTTTCTCATCAATAAGTACCAGCACGTCGGAATTTCCGACATACTGACTCTTAATTGTGGCAATTTCGCCATAATTAAAATTAATTACTTGAATAATTTTTCCCATCTTTGGCCATAAATTTCAGTTGTCCGATTTTTTCGGACACTTCACTTTCAAAGCGTTACATTTTGTAATGGTTTCATTTGATCCTTCGTCAATTAGTCAAATCTAGTTTTTTATTCAACTTTTGCCACTAATTTTTTACCTTTTATTTTATAAATTTCTTTATAGATTGTCTCAATAAATTTGGTAGTTGATTCGATATCAACTCCGAAATTAGCATAAATATTGGTTATCGTCTTACCCTTTTCAATCTCATAAAAACTCTTTCCGCCGCTGGAAATAAATTTTTTGTTAATAAATCCGTATTCACTTAATAGTCCCAAAACTGAGTAAAAATATTTTTCTAATCCGTTAGTTTTTAAAAAACAAAAATTATATTTTAAGCTATGTTCCCCGGTCCAAAATTGAACAAATTTATCGTCCTCCCCGAGCGGAGAGAAAATAATAAAGTTACAACCGTCAATGGCCTCCCCTAGCGCTAGACTAATAAATTCTTTTTGATTTTTACTTTGGCTGAATTTATCGATTTTCTTTTGCGTGATGGCAATAAAATCCTCGTGGCTGGTACTGGTGATTTGGAATTTACCATTAACAAAAGCCACCGTGACATGCTTTTTATAAAAGTTGTGAAAACCAATGTAATTAAAAATTTGGAATAAAAGATTACGAAACATATTAATCATAAAACCAATCAAAATCGGGTTTGATAACTTCTTTTATATTACTTTTTAACATCTTATATTTCCCGTCTTCAAAAATTGTTTGCCAAGTACCTTCATAATAGTGAAATTCAACTTCATTACTTACCCAGTTTTTGGTACCAAATTTAATGGAAACAGTATCGGTAGTTTTTTCAAATTTGGCAGTGCTGATGACATCAACATCCAGAATATCTTTGAAGCGATTGGTCCACTCGTCGTAATTAGTTTTTTGGAGATAGGCCTGTGACAGTAGTTTAAAGCCGTCGTCCATTCGCCGGGCTTTAAGGTAGGTGTAAAAGGCAATAACAGCATCCTCGGGTGATTTACTGGGATCAACATTAATTTTAGTAATCTCTTGGTCAGTCATGGTGGGAACAATAATTTTAGCCGAATTAGCGGAAATAAACATAGATAAGCCCGCTAAACCGGCAGTATTTATTCCAACTACTTGACCACATTGATCAGTTAGAGGACCACCACTCATACCTTCAACCAGGGAAAGATCAGTTTGAAGATAGCCGACCGGGGCATTTTTAGAAGTTCGATAATCAATAAAATGACCTCGCAAAACGGTGGCACTACCAACCAGGTCAGTTCCCATGGGAAAACCGGTGGCTAATAAGGGTTCTTCATCTTTGATTACTACATTCGTAGGAAGAGACATGACCATATCGGGATATTTTTTTTCAGTAAATAAAACAGCTAAATCAGCATCTTTATCACCGGTAATTTTAGTTGGCGTTATAAAGTTTCCATCAGGAAAAATAATCTTTGGACTTGGTTCATCGGCGATTACATGAAAGTTAGTTAATACCTGGTTATCTGCTATAAAGAATCCAGTCCCTTCAGAATAGCCACCAACAATACGAACTACAGATTTTTTTAATTTTTCCGCGGTGCCATAGGAACAAAGAAACTTGCCATAATAGCCATATTGAGTTCGAATATAGTCGACAATCACAAAAAGAGAGGCAATGACGTATACAACAAGACCCATTATCAATAACGATTTAATAAAATTTTTGAGACTTTTAAAAGGAAATTTAATGGTATCGATAATGATTTTGGTTAACTCAATAATCGTCTTGATTAATAGCTTAATAAAGTAAAAAGCAGAATAGGTGACAAGTTTTATGGGGAACAAATAATAGGGATGAATAAGACGCTCAATAAATTTGACAAATTTTTTGGCGATTGGCCAAGGAAGTTTTTTGATAAAACAAAACAAGGCTTTTAAGGGATTGAGAAAAATGTGAAAGATTAAGTCGGCAGATAATAATGAAAATGAGGCAATGAAAGGATAATAAAAAAACTCATTATTTGGCCAAAAGGTAGTTGGAATAAATAGAAATATGACAATTAAAGTGAGGATTTTTCTAAAACGATGTGGTGGTTTAATTAACACTAACCTATAGTAACATTTAATCAAAATGGGAATATTTTAAGTATAAAAAGAGAGAAGAGTGTGTTCTATTCTTTTCCTCTACCTTGAATATAATTCTTCGCTTCATCAAAGGTATTGAAAAGAATCCGATCACCACTTTCTAATAAAACAAAACATGTTGAATCTGCATCGTCTTGGTTATGGGTGTCAGAATTATTTGTTGACCAATGAGCTTCAATTATTGGAACAAATTGTGATTTATTTATGTGATAGACACTATCGTCATTAAAAACCTGCCATTCAGAATTATTTAACTTTGGTAATTCCAAAACTTGGTATTCCAAATCTTTTTTCAATGGAAAGGTTGGAATTTTTTCTATAAAAATACACCTAATTTTATTCATAATCGTACATTACAACATCGATATTTACAAATCAAATTTATGTTTAATTTTTTGAATAATTTTGATAGCCAATTTCTTTATTTTATGCCTAACTTGTGGTATAATTATATTTATGGATACTAAAGAAAAACTAAAATCAAACAAGGTAAAAGGGACAACGTTTATCGAAAAATTGAAGTTATTTACTATGGGATTAATTGCGGGCTGGGTATTGACGGTAATATGTGAATACAGTAAACTGCAAAGCAGTTTACTGTATTCTTAGTATATGACATTATTATTGGATTTTACCGTATTTCTGTAAAAAGACGTTTCAAACTTATTTTGTAATTATAGGTTATTTAATAATTTGGATAATCGCAACCACAGTTTGAACAACAGCCAGTAATGAAGTGACGATTGTCAACTAAAACATTTGTCTTTGTAATTTAGAATTTTGAGTATCTAATGACTCAATTTTTTTAGTTAGGTTATTGATACTATTAGTGACAATTACTGCATTTAAGATTCCATCATCGTCATTCATTTATGTTTTTTGTATAATTATAATAATTATTGGTAATTTAATTACTCCCTTGACCAATTCGGAACGAGATAGACGCATAATTTTTTGTAACTAGTTTTTAAATAATCCTTCTAAACCTTTACTTATTCTGGTTACAATACTTATTTTGGGATTTTCTTCTTGTTCTTTGAATAAAGGCAATTCCTTTTTAATTAGTTCTTGTTGAATTGGTTTTTTTTGTAAGACAATTTCTATTTGTGTCCCTACTTTTTTTGATAAGTCTAACTCACTATTTGTTTGCCAGTATTTATATTCATCTAAAATTATTTTTAATTTATTTTCTAAATTTTTACTTTCTGAAATGCTTGCTAAAAAAACATTATCATCTAAAAGATTATTATTAATTTCAATTCCAGATCTAGGTTCAACCTCCAATTTTTTTTGTGCTAATAATACCGACATTTTTTGATTACTTTGTTGTTTACCTGAATTAATTGTTTTAGTATCACTACCTTTGTAAAAAATTCCACGAGGTAAACTGATTAACGCACTAACCCGGCAATATTTGGCAACATAATTTCTTAAATTTGTGTCTGAAGAATTTGAAAAAAATCCTTCGGGCAACAAAATAACTATTTTACCACCAACTTTACATGACTTAACTGCTCTTTGGATACTAAAATAATATTCACTTGGTACTTTTGAATCATCTTTTCCATTACCATCGAGATCAATTTCCAGATCATTCTTTACCTTTTCTAAATCCTGATTTTTTTCTTCAGGGTACTGACTACTTCCAGATGGGTTACTTAGAACAATATCGTATTCTTCGTCAAAGTTAAGAAGACCATTTCTTTTTTCTATCTTAATTTTATCGTCTATATCTTTTTCAAAAACACCTAAATGTAAAGCTAATAATACTTTTGCAGAGTAATATGGTAAATCATCTAAATCTACGCCAGTGATATTTTTTGGAGATACTCCATTTTGAAGGGTAGCAAATAAAAAACCACCACTCCCACACTCAAAATCAAGAACGGAATCATCTGTTTTTAGACTAATTAAATTTGTCATAAACCTAACTACTTCGGTCGGGGTAATATATTGATTTAATTCACCTTTTTGAAAAGCTCTGTGTATGTCACTTCTGAATTCTTGGGCAATTTCAATATGATCACAATTATTCCAGTCGTAACTTTCAAAAGCTCTTCTAATTTCTTGTTGTAAATCAGGATGTCCATCTAAATCAACATATGGTTGATGTGTAGTGTAATTGTCTGGATGTCGTAAAAATTCATAAATTTGTCGAACAGTTTTTAATATATATCTTGATTCTAGTTTTGCACCTTTAGCACTTTCCATATGATCTTCTTTAATAAAACAACGAACAATAGGATAAAAAACATCTTGTTTAAATCGACTGGCGGTTAACGGGGTTTTTATTTTTGCCATTCCCAATTCTTCAAGTAGTTGCTGATAAGTTAATACTTTATCCAAGATCACAATTCCTTCAATAAGTTCACCTCGGTCATCAATCGACGGAACATATTTACAAAACTTAGTGATTTGAGGGCCTTCTGTACAAGCAAAATATTTTGGTCGAACTTTATTGGCTGAATATTTTTCAGCTGGAAAAAGCTTTACATAAGAAAAAGCTTGTTCAGTTGGATCTGGCTGACCAACTTTTTTGGCCTCAACCAATAAAATTGGATCACCATTGGTGTAATAAACTAAATCCGGCTCCTTTAAACCAGAACCCATTTTTATCTTTATATCCCCTTTAATTTTTATATTTTCTTTATCACCTAATCTTGGATACCCAAATTGTTCAAAAGCGCGGGCAATATCTTGGAATAGAAAAGAGTCTTCTGATCTTTTTTTATCTTCATCAGTCCACATTCTCTCTTTCTCCTTTTATTACAGCTTCGGTTTTGGCAACTAAGTCTTTTAATAGCTCTTGTGCTTTTGTTAGATTTTCTTTGTATTCACTTTCATTTCCTTTAGCTTTGGCTTCCATCGCATTTTCGTGTAATTTAGACATTTCAATGTATCTTTCATCTATGTTCTTTATAATTGTGTCAGTTAAAATTGGAATTTTAATAGCTTTAATATCATCAAAACTTAACTTAATTAATCCAGAAACACCTCTCAATCTTCGATCTATTTGTTTTTTACCATAGTTAGTTAATAAAAAAACTGAAACATAAAATGGAGAAATATTTTTAAACTTTATAAGATCAGTGTCATCACTAATAGTATATTTTTTTAATCTATCAATAAAAACACATTGCCTTCCAAGAGTACCGACTCCACTTCTATTCATAATAATGTCACCATATTCAGGTCTTTTATTTTCATTATTTCTTTTATCATCAAAACTGACAAATAAAGGATTTAAAAAATGATTTATACCGGTTTCAGTAACTGTTGTTGAAGAAATATAATGAACTCCAGAATCCTTAAATTTTCTGTTTTCACCGGTTAAAATAACTCCGTAGGTTATGCTAGTTATAAATTTATCTAGTGGTTCCGATGTGTGTTTGTCGAATATTATTTCATATTTTGGATTCCAGAAGTCTGGATCCCAACGACTTGATGGTTTTTCAGTATTTAAATCTTTTAATGTCTTGTCTGTACGAATCATAAGACCATTAGTCTCATCAATATATTGCGTTGTTTTTTGTTGTGTCATAAATTGTGTAAAATACTGCTTAATTGTAACAAAGTATTCATCTTTAACCTCAGGAATACTAGCGAGAAAAACTGGATAGTTTTGAGAAATATTTAAACCATCAGTTTTTTCTAGTAATAAAATGCTAGTTTTAGCATTAGTTTTTGCTTCTTTAAAAGTTCCTCTCGGCAGAGAGATTATCCCCAAAATTTTTGTTTGAGAACTGATAAATTGGCGCACATAATCCATGGTTGAATTTGATAGTATCCCATCCGGGATAATAACAGCAATTACGCCGCCTTTTTTATCCTTGTTAGGTAATTTTGCTAATTTAATAAATCTTTCGAGGAAAAGAACTTCAATAGGGAAGCTTTTTAATTTTTCAATTTCTTTCGCATTCAACAAATCTAGATCGTTAACTTTAAACCCATTACAATTTAGTATCTGGTCATATTTTGTATTTTTGTTTTTTGGATCTTTCCAAACAGAATATTTCAATAAAGCTTTTGATAAGCCTAATAGTTCTTTAATTTTTTCCTTACTTAATATCTCTTTGTTTTTAGTTTTCTTAAGTTTAGAAACTTCGATTTTTCCCCCCCCAAAGAGGTCTAGTTTTGTTACTATTACTTCGGGAATAGGTTGTTCTGGGTGAAATGTGTCTAATAACTGTTTCATTTCCTGATAAATCCCCAAACCTCCATAAGGAGGATTACCAACTACAAAATCAAACTGTTCACTCCTTAAATATTTTCTGTTTACGTTACCTTCATAATATTGTCGATGTTGTGACCACCGTATTGGTAATAACCCATTTTGATGAAAAAAATGTGCTTTTAGTGCCTTTCTATCATCTTCAAACTCCTTTAATAAATTAGTTGTTTCCCATTTATCAACTGCCTCAGGGTCTAGATCCAACCCAAATATCCATTGTTTTTTGGTTAAACCTTGAACGATTGCTTGTTTTAAGAATATCCCTTCTCCACAGGCCGGGTCAATAACCATTGGATGGTGTGGTCTATCTTTATGGCTCTGCCATCTTTGATTTATTTTATCTTCTTCGTCCTTAATACTGATTAAAAGATCATTTATACATTGAACAACCGGCTTAGGGGTATAGAAACTTCCTAGTTCAGAATTACTATTAATAGCAATAATAAAACCATCAATTTCCTTTTCTTGATCAAGATAGAATTTTACAAAATTCCAGGCATCATTAATTATTTTTTCTTCATCGTTCGAAATATTTAGAAAGTTTAATCGCAAGTCACTTGATCGAGTTATAAAACTAAATTTTGTATTATTATTTTTATTGGTTAAATACCATAAATAGGCCTCATTACTACCTGTTTTCCCGAGTTTCTGTGGATTTTCTATAATATAATTTTTATGTTTAAAATTCATAATAATTTTATTTGAGTTACAGCAATTAATTCTTCACTTTGACTAAGTTGAAGTTTTTCTTTTAAAGTCTTAATTTCTTTTTGTTGCTCTTCCAGAGCATATGCCATTTCTCTGTTTATATCCAATTGTAATTGTTGCTGTTTCAATAATAATTTTTCTAGTTTTTCATCAATAATTTTTGTTTCATCAAAGTCAATTGTATTTTCTCGTTTTCTTTTAAGTTCATCTATTTCTAAGTTGACTTTCTCTAACTTATCTTTGACCTTTATTGAATATGATTCCCAATATCGAAGAATACGATCATATTCTCGTCTGTATAATTTGTGGTTTTTTTGTTCATAATTTTCAATTACTTGTTTTTTCCATAAATTCCACTCTTTTAAAAAATCATCTTTCTTTTGCGGAATACTATCTAGAGTTTCTCCGTCAAATTGATGGTCAATCTCAGCTAAATATTGCGAAACATCTATCGGTAGTGGTTTCCACTCATCATTATTTTGGATAAAGGCGAAAGGAGCCAACACTTCTTCTTTCTCAATCGCATTTATTTGGAGCTTGAAAACATATAGCATGCAGGTTGATCCTGGTGGTAGTTGGGTTGACAATTTTTGATAGTTAGAAGTTTTAATTTTGAGGACGGGGATTGGGTTGGTGGATAAACTAGAAGAATAATCAATAATTTTCTTGATAATAGGATGATCGATGCTTATCCTTGATAATTTTCCTCTTTCATCTAGAGTTTCTTCTCTAAATAAATATGACTCATTATTAATTTGGAAGCATTCAGGAATACTTGGATGTTTGCTAATTTTTTCTTGATAATACAGTTGACTTAAATGCAATAAGTCTCGATCTTGTTTTGATAATTTTTCCAATATATCCTGTTTGGTTTTTTTAAAGACCTCTAATATTCCTGGATCAAAATAATCCAACATTTCTTCACGGAGTTGTCCCATTTGCTCCGAGATTTTTAATTTACTTTGGTTTTGAAGTTTATTAAAAGCTTCGTCTATTTCGCTTTGAGTCCGACAGGATTGGTAAATCTCTAAAATTTGTTTTTCAAAATCAATACCAGAACCAATAGCTCCCAAAATTTCGTCCGAAGTTCCAAATAAACCATCAAAAAGGTGCAACTTTTCAGTTAACAATTCCAAAACTCTTTTGTCAGCAAAATTTTTAGTATTTAGTAAATTTACAATTAATACATCTAATTTTTGTCCATATCGATGAACGCGTCCAATTCTTTGTTCGACTCTCTGTGGATTCCACGGTAAGTCATAATTAACTAAAATATTGGCAAATTGAAGATTTAGACCTTCAGATCCAGCTTCAGTGGTTAGAAATATTTTATTTTCAGGTTTATTTTTAAAGGCATATATTAAGGATTGTCTTAATGCAATTGATTTTGAAAGAGATTTTGCCGATTCCTTAAATTCTTTTGCCCAATCACCATAGGCCTTGGTTGCTATTTGTCCGTTATTTGAACCATTAAAGGGAATGTACCCTATCCGGTAGCGATCAAGAACTGTTTCAAGATATTTTTGAGTTCTGGTACTTTCTGTAAAAATAACTATTTTTTCTGGCCAGTTTTTTTCTTGTGCTTGTTTAAACAATTCTTCAATTGCTTTAATTAACGCGACTGCTTTTGTATTTTCTTTGATTGAAATGGCAAGTTTATAATAACTATCTAATTCTGTCATTTCATTTTTTATTTCTTCGTCTGAAAATTCCTTTTGAACACGATATTCTTTTTTTACACGTTTAACTTCTTGCTGTTCTAGATCTTTACTTTCCAACTCTTCAAGAGACTCTTCGTTTACAACGTCGTCTAAATCAGAAGCGCTGATATTTGATTTATTTTTTTCTTCTTGTCTCAGTTTTAGTTCGTTTTCTAATCGGGCACGGAGACGATCTAAAGTTGGGGCTATAGCGAAGCTTGAGCTAGCTAATAATTTTCTATAAACCAAAACCATCAAGTTTCTTTGAGTGGAATCGATTGCTGCCAGTTTGGGACGAGCTAGATATTCTGATACTTTCTCGTAGAGTTTCTGTTCTTCTTCTGTTGGTGTGAAATCATATGTGACTGAATTTCTTTTGGTAAATTTTACATACTCCTTAACTTGCCTACGAAGAGTCCTGGTTAAAACACCTGTAGTACAAGAATCTCTGTCTTGAGATTCAGTGCCTACCAGTAAATTGTGCAAATTAGACAATATCTCTCTTTGTCTGTCCGGATTTTTACTTTGAGCAATTGCATCGACAAATCGTGTTTTGAAATAATATGGAGTGCCTAGTATCTTCTCATCAATGAATGAAACAATACCGTATAACTCCATTAAATTATTTTGTAATGGAGTGGCTGAAAGTAAGAGTTTTGGTTTATTTCTAATGGCTTCTCTAATTGAATAGGCCATCTTTGAAGCATCTCTACCACGGTAAACACGGCGAAATCTGTGTGCCTCATCTATCACGATTAAGTTCCAAGAGATATTTTCAATTAATTTAGCTCTTTTATATACAAAAGCTGACGATACAATGTAAATACCATCGTCGCTTAAAGGAACTGAGCCCGTTTTATTTATTTCTTCATCAAATTTTTGGGAATCAAAAACGGTTGATTTTAATCCAAATAAATTTTCTAGTTCGCTTTGCCATTGAGTTCTTAAAGATGCAGGGACAATGAGCAATATTTTTCTTTTATTTTCTAACCAAAGTTGAGATAAAACAATGCCTGCTTCTATAGTTTTTCCAAGACCAACTTCGTCGGCCATAATACATCCTCTGGATAACGGACTATTAAAGGCATACATGGCAGCATGAATTTGATGGGGATGAAGATCTATTGTAGCTTTTGCTAACAACGATGTTAGTCTGTCAAGCTGGCCGGCTGATTTTTTTAGGGTAAGTTTTTGAGTCCAATATATAAGATCAAAATTATTTGTTGCCATGCCTATTTATTTTCTAATTTGGAACTAGCTTGATTATACCGCCTGGGAATATAAAAACCGTGAATTGAGACTAAACATTAATTAACTTTATTAGCTATATTTTCAACTCAGAGCTTGTTGGGAAAATAAAATATAGATAGACAAAAGTATATTTACCCTAAAATAGGGTGGAAATAAAGGGTGAAAGAATCTAAAATTATTTTGATTTTAGATCGTAGCTACTTGTAATCCAGGCGATAATTAAACAAATTATTGAAAGAACTCCCATTAGATACATAATATTATTAACAAGAATATAAGTATCAGAATTTGGTGATTGTGATTTATTTAGAAAAAATATTACTGTTGTAGCAAGTCCACACATTATCGAGGCAGCTTGCCATGTTCGTTCTGATTTCTCTAGCCAAATTTTTTTACGTACAAAACCACATTTAGGACAAAAATAAGCAGTATCGGAAATTGGTTGTTTACATTCAGAACATTCAATAAGAGCCATATTTTAATCTTGTTAGTTATTGTGATGTAATTTATTGATTATATACTGATTGTAATTTTTTATATATAAAATTTAACTTTATATATAAAAACATATAAGTATTAAAAATAGGTAATTTGCTACATGTATGCTACATAATAAAATACGTAAGGATAGGAATAAAATTACAATAATGTTGTAAAAGTAATAAGACCGCTACATGGTTTATGCCCATGAAGGAATATATTCTTTTTGTTTTTCAGCTTCCTTAATTAATCCTTTTTTTATAGTGGCAGCAATGATCCTAGAAGCAGCAGGATAGTTCCTTTCTCCGATATTTAATCTTTTTCTTAAGGATGCATTAGTCATGTGGCTTTTTTCTATATACTTCAACACACAATGTTGAAAACAAGCCCGCGTCTTGTCGTCTAAAGTCATATCTTTTAGACTTTTATGTGCATACATAGTTACCTTTGTAAAATCATCAAACTTTTCAAATTTCGGTGGTGGTAATTGATATAAATCAATACTAGTTAAAGCTCTATCAATACCGGTGCCACCTTCTTCACATATACCTATTTGTCTCATAAATGAGGCCATGTCCTCATTTCTAGAACGAGGGGGATGATCAATAAATCTATCTGTAGGAATTAATGGTTCACCAGGATTTGTTATTTCTATTCTATTGTCAAAAATTTCTATGGTTGGGCCAGTACCCGAGATTGAAAGATCTTGATGTATTAATGCATTTGCAATAAATTCACGAATGGCTATTTTGGGATACATCCTACGTTCTTCTCTCAAGGAATCTGTTATATATTCATTTGTTGGGAGCTGATCATTGATATATCCAACTAAACCTTCAAAACCACATGCATATCCAAATGTTCCTGGTACTTCTTTTGTTATTTTTACTTTTGTATTTCCATCATATTTAATAACTCTGACTGCTTTTCTCCTAATTGTAGGAAATTCATTAATATTTTTTGCAAATAATAACGCTCCTAAATTGGTAATATCATAACTATTATCAAAAACTTTTCTAACTAAATCATATTGACACATTTTTTCTACAAATTGTTGTGTTTCGGTTGGTATTTCTTGATTTGTTAAAGTTGAATATTTTTCAAAATCTAATAATTTAAGTACGTCTAAAGTTGTAACATTTTCCATAGCAATTCCTTTCTCAAAATTTTTGCCAGAAATATTAGTCCATATTTTTCTTTCTTTACTTGGGTAATCTGATAATTTTGGTGTAGTCTCTCCAATACGAATATATGCAATACCATTAAACTTAATTGGTTGATTAACGGCTGGGTAAATTTCAAAAACAGTTATTGGTTTTGACTGATATGTTTTTTCATATATTATAAATTCTGTTTTTGGATCTAAATGTTGGTTAAGCCAAAATTCTATGGGAATATTACCTATTTTTTCTTTACTAGGAAAAAACCTTGTTCCAACAACTTCATGTTCTGAATCAGAAATACCATAAACAAGATACGCTCTTTTTTCATTACATAAATTTGCAGAATTTGCTAACGCTGATATTTTTTTACCTATGACACTTTTGTCTTTATTGTCACGTTTGAATTCCACTATTTCATTTTCACTGGGAAGAGAAATTAAATTTTCTATTAACATTTCTATTTTGTATTGATCCATTCCAATAGAATCTTACCATAGAATCGATTAATATTGGATTAGTGTGAACAATAATCTATTTTATCTTTTTTACAAACTCATCAATTTTAGAATCGTATTTTTTTATGACTTCGGCTTCAAGTTCGTCTTCGCTTTTATATTCTTTTTTCGCCACTAGCGATCGAAAATAATTTTTCGTGGGATATTTAGACATTAATTAATGAATAGCACTAGTCGGACATGCTGTTGCTCTATTAGTGATATTATTTACTTAGATGAAAATAATATACATTCTTGTGGTTATTTTATCCCCTCTATTCCTTTCAAGTTGCTCTTTAAATAGATACCCAATTACTATGTCTACATGCACTAATAATTTCAAAGATTGTGAACCTATGGCAAAATTTAAAACCTTGGATGAATGTGAAACTACCGCAAAACATTGGAATACTATATGTGACAACGAATATACTTCTTCTTGCCATATAAAAACTGACGCTTTTGCAATCTCACATTGTTCGGAATAAAAAATAATATAACTTCGGAACGAAGTTAGAACTTTATCAGTTGTTTAGAAAGTTTTAAGGGAATGGGAGCTAAATTTGAAAGATATTTGACTTTATTTTTCCACTTGGACAATTTTCATCGAATCACCATTGATCCAAAGATATTGGTTATTAGTGAGGGGGAGAATTTTGACGCCTTCGGTGTACATGGATTCAATACTTTTCACATACCCTTCACGAAATTCAGTGCTCCCCCAATGAGGAAGGATAGCGATATCAACAATACCAAGACCAGTGGAATTCAAATTGGGAGCAGTGGTAGGATCATCAATTTTGGAAACTAAATCGATGCGAAGGCCAACAATCATTGAACCGGCACTGGAACCAATATATATGACACCTTCGTTTAATTTTCTTTTTATAATTTCGTCACAACCGGTCTTAATAACCTGATCGAGGAGGTAAAAAGTGTTGCCGCCACAAAAATAAATGACCTGTTTATCGGCTAATTTTGTCTCTATTTCATCTTTTGACAGACCAGTAATGCTAAATTCGTCAACATTGAAACCGGCAGAAATTAGTTTATCTTTTTCGGCACGAAGCCACCAATGGTCCCCTTCCTCAACCTCGGCGGCAGTGTTGATAAAGGCGACATTATATTCAGCGGGGCTTTTTGGCAATTTGGTGACAATATCGTCCATAACAAAGTCGCTGGCTGAGGTGAGAAAAAGTTGAAGCATATGTGAATTATAGTATATGATATTGATATGAAAATAAAAGAAAAAGAAACTGAACGCTGCAAAAACAGATTTATGACCAGAGGTCAGCGTTGTCATGGACATGGAAATCCCGGGGCAATTTACGGTTTGGGAATGATTGGGGCTTTATTTTATTTTCTGCAAAATGCAGTGGGTTTTGGGGCGGTGATAGTGGGAATTGGAAAAGCAATTTTTTGGCCGGCCCTGGTGGTATTCAGAATATTGGATATGTTGGGGATATAGGACTAACTACGTGATAGATGAGAATACATAGACAGCTCTAAGATTTCCTTTTCTTTTTCACTCTTTATTACTTCTCCGTTCCAAGTATGTTTCCATTTTCGATATATATTTTTCAACCCAATATTTAACGGAGTGAAGCTGAGATGATAAACATTTTTAGCAATCGTATTATCCAATATTAAACTAACATTGGGAAAGGGATATAAACCATCATAAAAACGTTCCTCGTCTAATCCTAGCTCTGTCATATTTAATTTTATTATCCGGGTTGGTTTTTGTGAAATTTTGGCACAAAGTTCTATGAACCCAATTACACTTATATATTCGTCAGAGCCTAAATTGACGATTTCCGTTTGTTTTTTTTGATTAAGCGGAATTGTAAATAAGGCAGTAGCAACATCTTCTAAAAAACAAAATTGTATTAGTGCCTGTCCACAACCAGGCATTAATATGGGTTCGTTTTTCAAAAGCCGAGAAAAATAATAATTTTCTCTGTCAAAATAATCATTATCTCCCAGAATATACACCGGTCGGATTATAGAAATTTTAAATCCCGTTTCTACTCCCTTCTTAATAAGATATTTTTCAACATTTCTTTTGTTTACACCATAGTCACCAAATGAACTCCACTCCCCTGTAATGTCATTTTCTTTTAAAGGAAAAAGAGTTGGTTTTTTATAAACTGCCGATGTGCTAAAAAAAACTAGACTAGTAGTTTTTATGTGTGGTATTAATTTTTTTATTTGTTCTAGGTTATAGCAACACATATCGTAGACAACATCGTAAAATTTTCCGTCGAGTTTTTTTAGATCACTTTCTACGTCCCTATCACCAAATATTCTACTAACCCGTTTATCGATAAGATTATTATAGTTATTTCCTCTTGAAAATACCGTTATTTTATCCTTGTTATTTAATAAAAATTTTATTAAATTTGGACCTACAAAACGAGTTCCACCAATAATTAGTATTTTTCTATTCATGTTCGTTTGGTGTAATTATGTTTGACTAATTCTTGATTTATTAGCGAAACCTGTTGCTTAAGTGTCAAATTTCCATCGATGACCAGACGTGGTACTTCAGGTTCTAAAAACTTAAAGAAAAAATCATAAGCAGTTAATCCTATTTGTGGATAATTGAACCAGGCGTATTTTGTTGACAGACGATTTAATTGTTTTGCTCTTTTAATGGCAGTTTTAGCATCTAAGGTTATATATATATATAGGTCAGGTTTGACCAATCTATGAGTTAGGATTCCGGACATATACCAGCTTAAGGTGGTTAAATATTCATTGGATACTTTTGAAGCGTATTCAATGAAGTTATAGACTAGGGTTGAGGCGTACCCTCTGTCTACTAGTGTAAAATCATATTTTTTGTTAGATTCTTTAGCTTCTGTGCACTTACGTTCGTCATTACGACGGCACAAAGCGTCAGTTATTTTTCCTAATTCCAGATAATTTTTTGGTAACTCTGAAATAGTAATCGCACTAGTAATGTGTTTTTCCAGGTAATTAACTAATGTTGTTTTTCCAACACAGGCCAGGCCTTCAAAATATATAATCATTTTAAAATAGTTTTTAAACAGGAATAAATTGATTTTTGATAATCATAATTTTCAATTGCTCTTAAGTACCCTCTTTGTTTAATACGGTCGATTTCTTCTTTTGATAAAGATAGAATGTATTCCAATTTTTTACTAATATCTTCCACATTTTCTATTGGAACAGTAAAACCATCAAAATTGTCAGTAATTTGTTCTACAAAGCCTTCTCGATTGGATGTCAAAATAACTGGTCCGATATTTTTAGCCCAGACTCTTACTTCTTCCGGAACTAATCCAAAAGGTTCGTGTTTGGATAATTGGGCACAGATTTTAGTTTTTTCCCATTGACAAATAATTTTTGGAAGCTCCATATCTAACTTGTAAATGGGAGTACATGAAATTTTGTATTTTTCGATTAGTTTTTTTAATTGTTCAATATTTGAGGGAGCAAATTTATACGGTGAGGCAATAAACACTAAATGAGTATTTTTATTCTTAAGCTTGGCAAAAGCGTGTATAAGCGATTCCAAGCCCTTATACGGAACCGCCCTGCCAACACTGAAGATTAAATCTTTGTCTGTAGGAATTCCGTAGGTTTCCAAAATTTTTTTAATTTTTTTCTGTTCTAAATATTGATATTTAGGATCAGTCAAATCTAATCCCGACTGGAGTGAAACAATTTTATTTTCATTAATTGAATAGTTATCCTTTAAATGTTTCATTAAAAAATTGCTGGTTTTGGCAAATTTAATTATCGGTTTCAAGCAACTGTATTTTATGGCCGATGACTCCCAAGCTAGGCGTTCCATATTTGGATCTTCAGCTTCATGGCTAAGAACGTCACTATGAAGAACCATTATTGGTTCAATATTGATATTTCCAAACGTTTCTTTTTGTTGGCTAATGTAATATGGCGTATACATGAAAGGGATATCAACACAAAAAACAATTGTTTTATAATACCCAACACTGATTTCGAGTGATTTGTTTGCCGCAGTAACTGAGGCTAATTTCCAATTTTCCACATTACCAAATTGTTCTAAACCATTGGTACCGTTTAAGACATAATGTAATTGTCCGCCACATTCTTTAGCAATGCGGATAGATTCGTTTTTAATGTCGTTACTATATCCCAAAGCTCCTTCTTTTAAAGCGACTGAAATAAGGTGCAAATCAACTTCAAAACCCTGTTTTAAGAGTTGCTTCCTGACCACAGGAAATGAATTTACAAAAGATTTGGAAATTACTCCTACCCCGCACATCGTATTTACCAGTCCGTCATATGTTACATATATTATGGCTATTTTTTTCATTTTTGGAATAAAACATTATAAGTTGTATCGAAATCCTGATTGTCCGCCACGTGAGCGATATTTTTTACAATTTTGTGATGAAAATCGTTGTCAAGAATTAAGGTGTTTCTTAAGTAATTTTTGATAATTTTCGCCTTAGGTTGGGCATCATTTCCTTCTAATAGCAACGACAAAACCTCACGGGAGGTCAAATGGGAAATAACTTCTTCTTTCCAGGTTTCTCCAAAAATAGGATCAGGAATATCTAAAATTGGGTAAATTTTTCTTACTTCAAAAGGAATTAAAAGTTTTTCTGACTCATCGACTATTTCTAGTCCAGCTGATTGTATTAAACCTTTAGTCAATTCTTCCAGTGAATATCCTCCGATACTCATTCTTCTACCACAAGGTTTGATCATGAAGATGGCTAATTTATTGGTATCTAAAACATCGGATATAGGATTTTTCTTTAGTGTTTCAATGTACATTTGCTATTGACTGTCGATAAGTATTTCTGTGGCAATAAATTTAAGATCTGCAGTTACATTTTGAATACTGTGTTGACTTCCATGTAGTGTTAAGATTACATCACCCTTTTTAATCGTACGAGTATCTTCATCAACTGACATGTCGGCTGATCCTTCCAGAATATAGTAAATCTCATCATTATCTATATGTTTATGGAGTCCTATTGTTGAACCAACAGGTAATTCTGAGTACGCAAAAAAATTCCAATTAGCTGTACTGTAAGTTGGGCTGGGAATACCCAAATCGGGAGCATCGCGGAATCTTTGGTATTCCTGATGAAAAAATTTCATTCGAATTGTGCCCTTACCGCCGTGAGCTGGCATTATTTTTTCTTCGCGAGTGTCAACGTTTTGAATAATCATAGTGTTATATATATAACACTAATGTGTAATATACACATATTGTACATGTGATAAGTATTACCGTCAACAAGTGGTTATAGAAAATTAGATTCCCAACATTCGGGAAGCACGGGTGTTTTTTCCCTCGCTGGCAGTTACACCGCAATAAGCCTTTTTAAAAAAATCTACTAATACATCAAAGACTTCCGTTTTTGATTTTAATTCAATTATTTCCAATTCCAACATGGAATCATTAACTCTTTTATTATTTCCCGAAGAAGAATATTCAAGTTTTTCAATTTCTACTTCTATACTGTTGACCCCATCACTGTAGACGACTATTTTTCTTTTATTTTTTATTTGAAGTAAGGGATAAAGAGTGCCTTTAACTGCCATCTTTTTTAATGTTGGATTGAACAAATCAATTTTACCTGTTAAAAAATATTTAAAAATATCTTCGGATACTGATTCGGTTATTTCGTCATATTTTGTGGCTCCATTATCTTTTCCCAAAAAACGTTTATAAGTAAATTCAATTTGACCGTCAATTTTTCGAAGTCTGACGCCAATTTTTTCTGATTTGAGGCTAATGTTTTTTCTTTCAATCAAAATATCGTGGATTGTCTTATTTGTCAGACTTATTTGCTTAAAATTACCAATGTTTTCTGGAGGATTAATATTTAATTTATTCCGCGGAATCAAAAAGCTATATTCACGTTCGGTTGCTTTAACAGAGTGGTTCATCAAAGAATTATAGAATAAAATTATTTTTTGCTTCAGAGATGATACAATTGTATGTTGTATTTATATATATGAAAGTATTTTTTACGTGTTCCACCTCGAGACTTTTGGAAAACTATGATCGTTACCAAATGCTTTGCAGTCATATAAAAAAACTAGGTCATGAACTAACTGACGATTGGCTGGGCAAAGCTTACCGCAATATTCAAAAAGGGAAATTCGAAGATAGTAATAGTCTTTATGAAAGGAAAATTCGAGCAATTACCGATTCTAGTGTAATCATTGCCGAATCATCAATTAAAAGTTTTACTGTTGGTCATCAAATTACAATTGGCCTTAATAAGGCGATACCGGTTCTTTTGCTTTATAAGGTTGGTCGTAAAAAGCAAAAATCTTATATTGAAGGGATTAAATCCAGTTGGCTTACAAAACGTTCCTATGAGACAGACGAGATGGCTATTAAAATAATTGATGAATTTTTAGATACTTATTCATCAAAACGTAAAACATATCGCTTTAATCTGGTTATTAATCAAGAAGAAAATCGTTTTTTAGAAAAAAATATGGCGAAATTTGACCAATCCAAAACTGAAGTTATTCGTAATCTTATTGAAGATGCCATGAAAAAGCTTCACCAAAAACTGTCTTAAAAATATTGAGTCGATTGATTATTCTCTATATTGTGGAAATTAATAGAACCTTGACCCTTTGGCGGAGCATTAGGGTTAGGAACCTTTCTATCCCTATGTGGCTAAAATTCAGCTTGAATAGTTTTGGCGGTAGAGTTGATAAGAATTTTTTTACCGACAGGAAGGCAAATTTGAGGGGCGGTGTGGCCGATATCAAGATTTTGAATAATAGGGATATTTTTATTGTATTTCCGGACAATATCTAAAATCATTTCCCGCTGGGCTTTTTTATATTCAACTTTTTGGTCGTCGGAATTTGGTTTAGTAAAGTCCCAAGCCTTGGGGCGGCCAATTAAGAGAGCTTTAATATTCATTAAAATCCCCCTCTCGCCAAGAGCCCGTAAAATGCGGCGAAAATAAGAATGATCGGGAATTTCCTCGGAAGTTTCCAGAAATAAAACAATATTCTCGAAGTCCATGAGGCTCGGAATAAGAGTGCCGTGGCGTAATAATTCGTCGACAGATTCGGCGCAACCACCCCAAGTAATCCCCTGGGCATCATTTTGACCATCCCAATACCAGCTGTCATTGTCCTGGTAACGGCGTTTTTGATTAATAGTTGACGGATCGTTCCAATTTAAGCCAATATCATTAAAAATGGGGCTGGATTCCAGATCAAAAAGACCGTGGTCAAATAAAGCGTGCTTTAAATATTTGACAGTAAATTCATCCATTTCGTGTTGCATGGCAAACTCGGTAAATAAATGACCACCATAAAATGAGGGAATGCCGCAAAGCCAAAGAAAATTAATAAAATGAGTGTTGTCACTGTAACCAAAAAAAGGTTTAGGATTATTAATAAAGGGAATTTTGGGTAGATTTTTAATGTAGGTGACCTGATCATCACCACCAAGAGAAGCAATGACGGCTTTAATATTTTTATCTTCAAAGGCGGCAACTAAATCCCGGGCGCGTTCATCGCCGGTGGCACCAATTTTTTTTGTAGTAGGAAATTCAACGGGGTCGAGACCAAAAATATCGTGGAGACGCTGACAACCAAGTTCATAAACATGGGGCCATTTACCCGGGGCGGCAAAAGAGGGAGAAAGAATGGCAACTTTATCGCCTCTTTTTAATTTAGGAAGAGTGGCAAAGTCCATAAGATATTTTAAACTTTAAACAAAAAAATTTCTCGGGAAACGATTTGGTCAGCACGGTAGTAAACAATAGAATTTCGCTCGGTCAATTCTAAATTTAAAAGTGCCAAATTTTCAGGAGTGTTATATTGACGGGGTAAAAAGTCGACCGGGACAAAACCTAGGGGTTTTAATTTTTCCAAAATTGGTAAATGTAAAAATTTACCCTGACAGCGGAAAACCGGAGAAATGATGACAATAGTGCCGGAAGGACTGAGAATTTTTTTAAATTCGGAAAAGGCTCGGGTATAAAGCGGCACTAAGCGATTAATTTCCTGGTGAACTTGAGTAAAATTGAAATTTCTTTTGGGGGAGCCTAAAAATGGTTCGGTAACAATAGCGTCGATAGATTTATTTTTGATAACCCGAGAAATTTGGGTGACATCGGAATTAAGAGTGGTGATATCGAATTTTTTGGGGTCTAATTCGGGGTATTTTTCAAAAAGCCATTTTAGATTGACATTAGTGTCGTTGACGGCTTTGGGGCTAAGGTCGGAACCGATAATTTTTTGATAACCTAACAAAATTAATTCTTCTAAAATAGTGCCACTGCCGCAAAAGGGATCCAAAATAGTTTGGTCAGTATTTTTGCCAGCTAAATTAATCATCATTTTAGCTAATTTTGGCGGAATCATACCGGATTTTGAATCACGATTGGGACGGCCGTAATCACGAAAACCGTAACTTTCATAATCCTGAACGGCAATAGTTTTACCGACGTAGACAGTGTCGTGACCGATGGCGAGAATAATTTCAAAACCATTAGTTAATAATTTATTTTTATCGACAGAAACGGTCGATAATTTTCGATCGCGGAGGGGCATAAAACCGTTTTTAATGCCGTAAGATTTCAATTCATCACGTAAATTTCGACAAAAAGAGGGTGACAGATACCAAGAGGTATTGAGATCTTTAAAGCGGCAACCGGCACCATAGACACTTAGCCCAAAGATAGGATGTTTTTCATCTTTTGGTACAAAAAAATCAATAAAATCGTAGTCGACTAAATCGTCATTATTGCCGTCCAAAAAAGGTTTTAAAGGGAGATTTTTGTATATTTTGACAAATTTAGCGATGCTGCCAAAAATATCGATATCAAGATCTTTTTCAATTTCAGTTAAGGCTTCGATAATTAAAGTTTCTTGAGACGATTCAACAATTTTAAAATCAATTTTTCGAGAAAATAAAACGTTGATAATTTCGACCTTGCAAAGGGAGTGATTGTTGCCAAGAATAAAACAATAGCCGAATTTATCGTTCATAATAGATGGATTATAGCAGGAAAAGGTGAGTTAGAGGCGAAAACAGAGAACGAATTTACAGGGCGGAGGGTAGAGGATTTGAACCTCTGCGGGATTGCTCCCACACGCTTTCGAAGCGAGCGCCATAAACCACTCGGCCAACCCTCCAAAATAATGTGCGCCTACTGAGAATCGAACTCAGATCAACGGTTCCGCAAACCGCTATTCTATCCGTTAAACTATGGGCGCAGATTGTTAAAACTGCCTATTTATCTCCATCCGTTAAACCTGCCTCTTCGGCAGGTCGCCGGTGAGGCGACTATGGGCGCAAGCTGTTGAATTATACCTTAATTACCCTTTTTTGTCCTTGTTACGATCTTCCAGTGGCAAGTGTTCCCCAAACCATTTCGTCAGTTTATCCACAAAAGTCGGTGATTCATTTAAAAGAGGAATCCTTTTGATAACAACTTCTTTCAATTTTTCCTTATCTTCGGCATTAATTACCATGGCCACGGCTGTAGGAAATCTTAAATTAGTGCCAAAATAGACCATTTCATTTGACAGTTCTTTTTTAAACCAAAATTTACTTAAATCTTTCCACGAATAGCGCAATTCACCAAAATAAACCCCCCAATTAGTGATTTTATTTTTAATATTTTTCGGTGGTACCGTC
>JBAZWK010000009.1:0-29891 GCA_041660365.1 Candidatus Shapirobacteria bacterium
TTAAGTTCTAAATCACTTTCAATTCTGGCCAACGAAGAAAATTTAACTCCCGAAAAATTAAAAAACTTTATTGATAATTGGGCTAATACCCCAATTACCGGTATTATTCAAAGCGATAATAGAGGTAAGATAATTTCTGCTTTTAGCAATACAGAAAGTCTTTTGCCTGGGGGAGACATCTCTGACCGCGATTATTTTCAGACAGCAAAAAATTCACCGACTCAAAAAATGATTGTCGGTAAACCAGTCATTTCTCGCGCTACCGGTACTGATCAAAGTTATAAAATTCCCTTAGCTACACCCATTTACAAAAATGGCCAATTTAGAGGCGTTATCTCTCTTTCAGTTTCCGCTTCTTCTTTAACTCAGAATTATTTAGAATCTTTAAAAATATCTGACCAAAGCGATATTATTTTAATTGATCAGGATGGTTATTTTCTCAGCAGCGTTCATTCTGAAATTATTGGTCAAAACATCTTTGATTATTTTAAAGAGCACCCATTCTTAGGGGACAAAATAGTCATGCCGATAATCAGGGAAAAAATTAAAATAGATAATGAACAAAAACTCGATGTTGCTATTCCTAACTTATTTACCGGTAAACTTACCCGGACCTTAATGGTCTCTTCCCCGATTAAATTGGACCACAATCAATGGATATTGGTTATTACTACTCCAGTTTCCGATGCCTTAATTTTTATTTCTCCTTTTATCTTGCGCAATTTATTGGGCATTATTGTTTCTTTTTTTATTAGTATTGGTATAACCCTATTTCTTTTTAATCGTTATATTAAAAATTAGTTTTTTATGAAAAAAATAAAGAAAATTAACACTCCTATCGTTGAGATAAAGAAAAAGAAAGTCAAAAAAATTAAAAAGAAAGTACTTACTCCTCAAATTATTGTTGAAACTGTTGTTGAAGCCCCAGTTGTCAAAAAAACCATTGAAACCAAAATCCATCCAGAATTGGTCACTTTTTATGGCAATTCTATTCGTAATACCTTTATGAACAATCAATGGTATTTTTCCCTCGAGGATATTCTCAAAGTCGCCAAAGTTGTTGATCCCACTAAAATGTTAATTGAACTAAAAAACCTAGAGTCAATCAAAGATAAATATTATCACTTAGTGGAAACTTTTAGTTATTACGAAGGCGACAGCCCCATTATTATTCCCGTCGTCAATTATCAAAATTTTATGGAAATTTTACCCTCAATCCGTCAAATGGCCTATTTTATGCCCGGACCCTTTCCTGATTGGCTTAAAAATGCCGCAAATCGAAAATTCTAAACTGCCTCTTCAGCTGATATACTTTTGCTAACACATGGCCGTACAAACAGTTACCACTAGTTGCAATGTAGACACATTAGCCTCCTTTAGGTCAAATGACACACTGGTTATCAATAACGGAGCTGTTGTTACGGTTAATACCAATCAAACTAAGTTTTGGTCCGGTGTCACTATCAACAATGGCAAGTTAAGGATAGAGAACACCTCTACTACGGAAGCTATCAGATTTACTACCGGTAGAGTCAGTGGTGCAACAGCACAGGCCATCACGCCTGCTTCAGGTTTGGGGGAAATTGAAGTTGTGGGTAACTGGATACAAATTGGCACGGGGACAGGTACTGCCGACAAAGAGCTGACGATTCCTTATACAGATTACGTGCCTGCCTTGTGGGTTGAAACAGGGGTAGGGACAGATACCTACGAAATTTGGTTAAATGCCACCGGTGTTTATGGTCCTTCTTTACCCAAGTTTATCGATGGTTTCGATTCTATCGGTACCGGTGATAGGGGAAAGTTCTTTATTCAAAAACCAAACACCACACAAGACACCATTCTATCTCTTACAAATTCAACGACGACAAACACTTCAAGAACGATTACGGTTTCCGATACTGCCGGAATTTTTGTTGGAGCCACTATTACAGGAACTTATATTCCGGCCAACTCTGTTGTGGAAACAATCGAAGATGAAACAACTATCACAATTAATTATGTTTGTACCGGAAGTGCCAGCAATACCACTGTAACTATTTACAATCCTTTTTCTCAACAACTATTGCCAACAGTAGTTTTTGGTGATGGTACCAATGGCAATATTTTGGGCAACAATATCAAGGTTCGTATTCCCAATATTATGCTAACCAGTGACACTTCGACCAAGATTCAAACACTCTCGGCCACTGTGGGAATGAATTTAAATATGGCTAATGGTGGTGTAATCTCACTTGACACTTGTTTGCTCGATGAAGCCTATGTTATTTTTACCCAAGCCCAGACCGTCACAGTTATTGATGTCGGTTTTACTGTTCCTCCCGCAATTACCGAGTGTTATGACTTGTCTATGGATGGGGTGGGCTACGGATTACCTCCTGTCAGAAGATACTATGCCTCCGGCTGGTTCCAACGGGATATTAGAGATACTCAAATTCCTTTTAATGCCAACTATATCAATGACGCAATATTAAATAACATTGTTATTGCATGTAATCAGCCTACATATACCGCCGGTACGGCAGTTGCTCCAATTGGAATTGTCACTTTAGGTTATTCAGATAACATAACCGCCACCAATTTTCGACTCTATCAGCTACAACAGTATGGTGCCGCTCACTATGGTATTGCCTGTAATGCTCCCGTCACCAACTCAACTTTTACCAATATTAAAGTCTATGGTTGTTCACCTATCGCGCTTTATTTATCTGCAGATAATACCTTTACCAACATCACTTTTTCCATCAGTATGTTTGACGCTATCATGGGTTGGGCGGCAAATGGTAGGTTTGGGTACAATCCGGAAACTGGGGCTAATTTTGTGGACAACACACCATATTATTTTAAGACAAGAACATTTTTTACCAGAGACAGATCTCTTTATACCGAAAGCCAAGAGTTTTCCGCTACGCCATACTTGGGGGACTCGACTTTTCCCGACTACTTCACCTGTTATTGTAGTGCCGACAAGGTGGTGACTATGAACTGGCCGGAAAGAAGACCGACATATAATGCTCCCTCTTATGAAATATATCGTGATATATCCTCATCGGTAACCATCGATAGTGCTCACAAAGTTTTTAGTACGAACACTTCAACGGTAGTAGCTTTTGCTAATGGTGGTATTAAACCAACCGTGACTTCGGCAACCGCCAGAACGATTACTTTTAATGCGGCGAGGACGATTACGGCTTCTTCCGGAAACTTTATTACTGATGGTTTTATTGCCGGAGACAAGCTGATGATTACCGGAGGCACTTCCGGTACTGCTGGATCAAAAAACAACGGTATGTATACTATTGCTTCAGTTGATTCAGCCACCCAGATGACTGTCAATGAAGGTTTGTATACCGAAACAGCTTGGGGATCCGGTACCGGTTTGACAGTTACTTTGACGGCTACTCACCAAACAAACAAAAATACAATTACCGCCAGTGCAGGTAGGACTTTAACCTTTAATTCCGCTAAAACGATCATTGCAAATTCCGGAAGTTTTATTGTTGACGGCTATGTAATTGGTGATGTAATTGATATTTCTGGAACTACCGGTAATGACAAAACTGCCACAATAAGTGCGATTACGGCTACTCAGCTGACTATTCTGGAAACACTACTAACGGAGAGTACTTATTCAGCGGACGCGACAATCACCGGCAGGCCGGTATTAAACGACACTCGTTATTGGTATGTCTTAAGAAAATATAATAGTGTTGGTGTCTATCACGATAGTCAGCCTCAAGAAGTTTGGGTTCACGAGCCGATAGTAATTTATACCAATAGACTTCTTCAGAGTGAGGTACTTGGTACCACTTGGACAACTTCAAACGCTACGGTTGTTTCTAATCAGTGCAACTCACCTACCTCAACTCCAGCAGCGACCACGGCTAACCAACTAACCGCAGACAAGATAACGGCTACCGCCACCAATGGCTATATTACTCAGACAGTTAGCACAATCTCCGGACAAGATTATACTTTTTCCGCCTATGTGGCGATTATTGCTCTTGAGACCATAACCAGTGTGGCTGGCAGAATTAGGCTGGGAACTGCCGAAACAACCTTTACGGCCACTGCAACCTGGCAAAGAGTCTCGGTTACCTTTACCGCCACTTCCACCTCAACCACAGCCCAGATTCAGGTTGATACCAACACTGAGGCTATTGTCGTAGCCGGTTCGATTGTTAATGATGGCACAACTGCCAGACCACCATATCAGCTCACCACCCTGACATACCCAAATTTAGTTGATACTAGATTCCCAAACCTGATTCGTCCCTGGACGACATCGGGTGGCGGAGAAACGGCTAACTCCGGCATCGAAATTGGTTTTGGGGCAACGCCAACCGCAGCACTTTTTGTGGAGTGCTACTGCAGTACCACCCGAGGCTTTGCTCCGAGTCTAGCCAATAGAATCAATCAAGTAGCCGGCGGAGTTCTTAACATTGTGTCACTAAGTACCAACTGCTTAAGAAACATTATTAATGGAGTTACTCAGGTTGGAAAAGCTTTTGAATCGGGAGCGGTTTGTCCCTTGTATATTGCCGCCGGCAGTTCCGATAATAAGTTTTTGAATTTTACCCTAGACATCGGGTTTAACATGATTACCAATCTTATTTATCCGACCACTATGGCCAACAATAATTTGTGCCACAACTGGTCGGTATCGGGATATCGAAATTACACTACTACCAGTAGTCCTATTTATTCTTTAAACACGGCTTCCGGACTAACATTGCAGAATATTAGATTGGACAGATCGGATATTCCGATAAATAACGCCATTTTGGATGTAATTGTCAAGGGTATGACTGGTGCCAATGCCCGTCCGGCTGTGACGGCCACCACTTGGGCTTTGGGTGGCACCTCCGATGGTATTGCCATTGCCTATGTCGCGGTTTACGACACGATTTTTAATGAGTTGTATTTTACGGAAACTACCGGAGCATTGAATATTTTATTTAATGCTTCGTCAAAAACCAGTAAGCCGTATGTGTTGGGAAATGGAGCCAAGTTTTTGAATACAGGCAAGCTAGCTTTGCAAACTGCGGGAGACAGTATAACCTACACTTGGCCACATAAAATTAAAGGGGTATCTGGATTTGCCAACATCGAACCAAAACTTAATGGATTAGATTTGGGAACAACCACTACCTTGTTGGAAGGTTTGAAGGTGGAGTACTCGATTAATGGAGGTGGCTATACTTTAGCTACGGCCGCCAATTTGTCGGCCGAAAATGTGGACGAGGTGGCCGGTTTTGATTTTAGTGTTAAGTTGACCGCCATGCTGGGAATGAAATACAGTACGCAAACATCTCAGTTTGTTGTCGGGGAGACAATAGAAGGTGAAACCTCCGGTGTTACAGCTCATGTTGACGCAGATTTTAATCTTGGAACAACAGGTACCTTGTGGTTGTCTGCTGTTTCCGGAACGTTTACTGGTGCCGAGTATGTAAAATTACAAGGAGGAGCAAGAAGGGCTAGAAATGTGGTTACCAATACTTCTTTCGCGCTTTTTCCCTCATTTACAAGTTATATTGACGGTTTACAGATTTACACTTTAGTTGACCAGTCGGTTTTGTACCCGGCCACCGTGGTTACCATTACTTTGGAAAACATAATTCCTGACTCTGTTTATTATATTTACAACTCAGCCACGAACGCCTTAGTGGCGACAGGAACGGCTCAGGGGACACCGGACCCGAATGAAAGTACTATTGATTATGAGTTGAGTGTGGTTTTTGAATCTCAGTTTGACATTAATGTCAATGTCCGTAAATCGACAGACCCGGTAAGGTATCTTCCTTATGAAACCGGCTCAACGGTGACAGCGGCCGGAGCCAGCGTTTTTATTGCCCAGATTGTTGATACTGTGATTTCCGGAAGCTATGGAGCTATAGCGAGTGACTGGATGGTATATGAGAGTTATAAAATAATAAAACACACTGGCGGTACAACTGTGTACTCGGTAAATGCATTGTATTCATACCTTTTAGATTATTTTGATAATGCCGGGTTTTTAGATGACGAAGTGCCAATTGTGGCAGCAACTCCGACGGAGTATAAGTTGAGTAATGGCTGGTATTTGGATGATACCTCGACCCAGTTTCTTTCTGGCGGTTCGATAACTACCGACGGATGGGATGACCTAATGTATGTATTGACAATGAGTGGTACCCCCACAAATCCGGTAGGAGATATCGGCAAAACTGTTCAAAATACCTTAGCTACCCACACTGGAATGCTTGTAGATTACACTACTAGCGCTCCATACAAGTGGTATGTGCGCAAGATTTTGGGTACATTTACGGCAGAGTCAGTAGATATTGTCTCCGGAACCGGAGAGGGAACGGTAGGTACAGTTGTGACGGGTGAAACAATTTGGTCGAATGTCTTTACTCTGGGATCTTTGGTGGCTGAAACTGTTTTGGATGTGTATCAAAACGACACCAAGATTACTTCTTGGTGGTCAACTAGTGGCAATGTCCACATTGATATTTTGGTAAAAGTCAAAGAGGCAGACGTGGAAATCGATAGTGGTAACTTGACGATTTTGGCTCGTAAATATGGCACTCTTTATGATCACTTTGTAATTGATGCTTCTTCCGGTCGTAACCCTGTACCTTTGGCTGCTTTTACCGATGGTAATAATCCTGCCGCCAATGAGGCAACAGTGGCCGATATTTTTGATTTTATTCCGGACAGTAACTTTGATTTTGGTTATGCCAGCAAAGATATGGGAGTTGGTGCCAAATCTTATGATGTCGTGATTAACTGTGGTTCTCGAACAATCCTACAAGTTTATGAATACTTGAAGTATATTACCCGTACCGGCTCAACCACACCATTAAATGGTGTTGTTGGTGAGTATTACACGGGGGTAGGGGATGTTCAGTTTGCTTTTGATGGTGAATCAGGGACATTTATTGAAGGACAGCTAATTACCGGTTCTGCTGGAGTATATGGATACTTAACTTCAATAAAAGTAAATCCAAGTGGATACATGACACTTCGAAATGTTCACGGGACATTTACCAACAATATGAGTCTCACTCAGACTCCAAGTGGAGCTACTGCGCTTGTAAACGGAACTGTAACATCACTTACTCCCCAAAAACAGGCACCTTTTGGTAGTTACGCCGGTGGAACATTCTTTGGTGCGCGCGGTGTGTGGCTTGAAAATGTAGCCCCAGCTGACGCCAATAATTACCAGTTAATTGATGCTTTTGGAGACAATCAAACTCCTCCCACCTCAGTTTCTATTACCATTTCTGGTGTCGAAGAAGATGATGTTGTCGCCGTCTTCAAAACTACTGGTAACAACAAAATAATTGATAAAAGTTATTTACACTCTCATGCTACTGCTAACGCTAGTGGTTCAACTTCTTGGGAAGTCGATGCTAATACCCCGATTCCCTCGGACACTCCAGCCACTGGAATTATAAGACTGGTAAAAACTACTACTAATCTCGAAGAAAGAATTGAATATACCTCATGGGTCGGGACTGTTTTTACCTTAGATACAGCCCATTCAGGTGGATATGGAGTCGATGATACTGCTTATGTTCCTTTTATTGACGCTGTCGTCTCCACAGGAGAAAGTTCTTTATCAGTTAGTTTCAATTATGCTAGCTCCTGCTATCTTTACACTATTGTCCGCCACAAAGGAATTATTCCATTTGATGTCAAAGGTCAAATCACTTCCACGGGTTATTCTTTATCAGCAATTAGAACAATTGATAGTATCGTTTCGTAAAATTATGAAAAAAATAAAAAATAAATTTAAAAATCCCCATTATGTTTGTACCGGTGGTTGTGGCCTTGTTTCCGAAAACCCAGGCAAATGTCAGAGTCTCACTTGTCGTCGTTATCGTAATCCCTTAACTCTTTGCCACTGTCATAATGGCAAACACGGCAAGCTGCCCACTTTAAATATTCCTCGCAACTAAGATCTAGTTGACACTTTATCCCAAAAATTAATATACTTTAAACATTAAGAAAATAAATAATATATGGCTATCAGTGATGATTTCACAATAACATACGCTACAAAACGCATTAGCCATCTTTCTGGAACCACAGTTTACACTGTCAATGCTCTCTATACCTACCTCATGGATACTTTTGATGAGCTTGAGCAAATGGACGACACTGTTCCTATGTCCGCTCAAACCCCTACCGACTACACCCTTACCAATGGTTGGTTTATTGATGACAACTCATTCAAATTTCTTAAATCTGGTGCTGTCAAAACCGAAGGCCAAATTAATGAAATTCAAATTTTAAAACTCGACAATGTCACTGCCGATCCAGTCGGTACTGATCTCGATCGTCAAGTTCATGTTGGTGGCACCGATATCGGGGCTCTTTTAGCCTACGAAATTGATTCTTATGGCACTAACACTGGTAAATGGTGGGTTCGAACTGCTTCTGGCACCGCTATTGCCAACAATGCTGCTATTACTATCACTGATGGCACTGGTGCCGGTGACGCTTCAGCCGATTCTATTGACGGTGAAAATCTTTGGGCCAATATCTACACCCTAGGTACTATTGAACAGCACAGCAATGAAGAGCAAGTTTATGTTGTTCAAAACGGTTCTTCCCTCGCCGAATGGTGGCCAGATCCAGCTACCCCCGCTGTCCGTCACATTGACGTTTTAATCAAAGTTAAAGAAGCCGGAATTGAAATTGACTCTGGAAAGATCACTGTCTTTTTAAGAAATTATCCCGATACTGGTAATGCCGACCTTTACGATCATTTTGAAATTGATTTAACTGCTGGTGGTCGTAACGCTGTTCCTTTGGCTACTAGCCCTGACTTAAACAACACTACTGCTCATGCCACTATTTCAACTTATACCGATATTTCGGTTGTTTTTGTTAATGCCACTATTCCTCATGATTCTATTACTGGTGGTCCCTATACTGAATTTGAAACTATTACTGGTGTTGGTTCTGGTGCTACTGGTAAATTTATCAAAGAAGTCGGCGGTGTTATGACTCTTGGTAATGTCGATGGTACTTTTTTGGACAATGATGTTCTTACTGGTGGTACCAGTAATGCCGCCTCTACCGCCACTGCCAATATGACTGTTGCTCGAACTACTACCAAAAACTTTGAACAGGGAAGTAGTTATAATTATTCGGTTATTATTGATTGTGCCTCTCGAGCTTTGTCCCAAGTTTACGAATATTTAAAATATGTTACCCGTGAAAATGAAAACACTTTTTACTCTTACGGTATCAAAAATCTTTCTGCCACTCTTTCTATCAATAAACTAGCCGGCGAACAATACATTACCCCTTACATTGATTATGATAATTCTTCCAACACTTTTTCCCCCACCAAGGCTGCCCCTTATGGTACCTTCGCTGGAGGCAAATTTTTCGGTGCTCGTGGTGTTTGGATTCAAGATATGGCCGAATCAGACATCCAAAACTTTCAATTAATCGATTCCGACAACAGTACTCAAACTCCTCCAAACAAACAAAGTATTACTATTACTAACTTGTTGTCTGGTGATAAAGTTTCTGTTTTCCGAAGCACCGCACCTGCCTCAACCACTATCAACAAAGCCATGTACACCGCTGGTGCTGGCAATGACTTAGGTGATAGCACTTTTGTGGTTACTGGCGCTATCGCTGCTGATACCCCATCCTCTGGCTATATTCGTGTTATTGATAGTTCCAATTTAACTTCCTCTCGAGAAACTCGTTATCAATATGATTCCTGGGCTGGTTCGACTTTTACTCTTCACACAGCTGTTACCCTCGATCGAAACTATGCTCAAACCGATGATGTCATTTACGTTCCCTTCATTGACGAAGAGGTTTCCAGCACTTCAGTTTCTGTTACTGTTATTTATACTGCCGATCGTTCTCTTCTGGTTCGTGTTCGTCGTTATACTGCCACCGCTATTCTTCCTTTTGAAACCACCGGTAGCTTTACTGTTTCTGGCTATTCCACCTCAGCCATCAGAACTACCGACAGTATCGTTTCTTAATGTACTACAATAAGTCATGGCTCTAGATTTTGATTTTTATAACAGTATCATCACTATTCCATCGCCTGATGCTAGTATTACCATTCAAGAATTAATTGATGGCATTCGTGATATTGAAGATGAATATATTGCCATGCCCTATGGTCACATTGCCGATGCTTACGGAAAACAAGATTTGGGTAACGGAGTTTTGGTTGGTATTACCTTAGTATTAATGTCCCCCTGGCGGGTTGCCTTCGCAGCCAGATTGGGACCAGATACTATTTCTTGCCGTATTGATGGCGGAAATTTAGTTGGTGGTCTAGATAACAACCCCATTGCTCCCACTGCTTTTACTCAAGTCACTATGGCTAATTCTTCATCAGCCACTCTTTCTATTCCCAATGATACTGGCAATTTGAAATATCTTATCGAATCTCTTTATGGTACCCATATGGGGGTAGGGGACACTTATTATTGGGACCCAGTCTCTGGCAGCGATGCCAATGATGGTCTTCAACCTACCACTGCCGTTAAAAATTTTGCTCGAGTTGATCAACTTTTAGCCGATAATCATTATGACATTGTCTATTGTCTTTCCACCGATCCTTCTGGCATTACTACTGTTACTGAAACATTAAATATCACTAAAAATACGGTCAAAATTCGTGGTCCTGGTTATAGTTTTCAATTAAGGCCATCAGCGGCTCTGGCTGATACTATTGCTATCAATGCCCACTCAGTCCAAATCAGTGGTCTTTATATTGCCACCGCCGCTAGTGGTGCTCAGAATGCCGTTTCTATCACTGGAGACAACAACCACATTAAAGATTGTTGGATTAAAAATTCTCGCGGACACGGCGTCACTGTTTCTTCTTCCACTTTTACTAAAATTAGCAATTGTGTCATTGAAAACTGTGGCTTATCGACCGCCGGCGATGGCATCAATTTAACCAATTCTTCCAATGAAATTTCCATTGTTAAAAATGTTATTACCAGTAATATTAACGGTATTTCTCTCATCGGCACTGCTCTAACCGACAATATTATTGAAAACAATTTAATTTATAACAACTCTGGCGCTGGAATCACTATTGGAGCCGATGTTTCTCGGACCACTATCCGTTCCGGTAATACTATTATTAGCAATACTCCCAATACTATCGATCTTGGTACCGATACTTATATCGAAACTCCCGCTGGTGGTGCTTCTTCTTCCGAAATTGCCGATGCAGTTTGGGATGAACTCGTTTCCTCTCACACCATCAGTGGTACCACTGGTCGCACCCTCAAAGATGCCAAATCAAAAGCTACTTTGGCCTCTCTTAAGTAGCATCTTGTATCTCGGCCTAACCTAGTTTATTATCATTTTATGTTCAATAACATTGGCACCACTGAAATCTTGGTTATCATTTTAGTTTTGATTGTTCTCTTCGGTGGTAACAAAATTGCCGACGTTGCTAAAGGTTTAGGCGAAGCTACCAAAGAATTCAAAAAAGCTCAAAAAGAAGTTGAAAATACCAAGGCAGAATTGAAAAAAGAACCAATTATTGAAGATGAGCCATCCCTTCCGACAAAAAAGAAAAAACTTAAAACTCACCACTTGAAAAAAAATAAAAAATAATTATTATTTAACTTAAGGAAACAAAAAATATGTTTAACAATATAGGCCTGACAGAAATATTAATAGTTGCTGCAATCATTCTTCTCATTTTTGGTGGCAAAAAGCTTCCAGAATTCGCTCGTGGCATCACTGGTGCCATTACTGAGTTCAAAAAAGCAGTTAAAGATAATCCCAAAAAGGAAGATAAATAAATATGTTTAGAAATATCGGTACTACTGAAATTATTATTATCGCCGTTATCCTTCTCCTCCTTTTTGGTGGTAGAAAACTTCCAGAACTAGGTCGGGGTATTGGTGATACGATCAAAGAGTTCAAAAAAGCTCTCAGTGGAAAAGAAACTAAAGAAACTAAAGAAGATAAATAATCTTCTTATTGAATACGAGCCCCAGTTAAAAGAGATCCGTAAGATATTTTTTCGGTCTCTATTCTCTTTTATTATTGGCGCTAGTATTGGTCTTATTTTCAATCAAAAAATAATTCTGGTCTTAATGTCCCTCTTTGATCTCCAAAAAGTCAATATTGTCTTAACTTCTCCATATCAATTCATTAATCTAGCTGTTGGTTTAGCCATTGTTCTGGGTCTTATTACTACTATTCCAGTTTTTATTTTCTATCTTCTTAAATATATTCAACCTGCTTTAAAAAACGAAGAATATTCTCTTATTAAAAAACTTATTCCTCTCAGCATTTTTCTTTTTATATTTGGTTGTTTTTTTGGCGCTAAAATCGAACAATATGTTGTCTCTCTTTACGCTCAAACCACCACCAATTATTCTCTTAGTAATTTCTGGGATATAGAATCTTTTTTATCCCAAGTTATGATTATGTCCGTAACTATGGGTTTAGTATTTCAGTTACCCATTATTCTCACTATCCTGATTAGGGTAAAAATCTTAACCACTCATATGCTTACTTCTCAAAGACGGTATGTTTATTCTGCTTTAATTATTTTTGCTGTTTTATTACCTCCCACCGATATTCTCTCTTTGATTATGATTACCATTCCTCTTTTTATTCTCTTTGAAGGTACAATCATTTTTAACCGAAACTTCCACTATAACTAAACTATAATTTGAGTGATATCTTAAGTATCCTTTATCACTCCTTTTCATTCTATTTTCGAACAGATATTATTATCTAGACACTAATTAGTAATATTTTTTGTAAGTAATGAAATTAACCCATAAATTGGGGATATTTTTGAATATATGCCTGATAATCACAGCGGTTATTTTTGCCTTTCCTAAATTAACTTTAGCTACTCAATATCAACAATGCGCTGCCAATTCTACTTGTGCTGTTGGTGAATTTCTTTATGACGATAATTATCAAACCATTTCTGTCGGCACAACTTGTACTTTAACTAGCCGTTATCCAAACGGTGATGTTTTATTAAACGTCGTCACTATGGACGTAAGCACTGACGGTTATTATTCCTATTCTGTTGGCACTTCTGGCTTAAACAATGGCGTTTATCGTACCCAAATGTGTTGTTTAACCGGCACCGATAATATCTGTCTTGATAAAACTTTTGAAATTTCCACTACTTCTAGTTCCTTGGTTGCTGACATTTGGGCTTATCCTAATCGGGCTTTAACTTCTTTTGGTTCTTTAGTCAGTAGTATTTGGTCGAATTCTTCTCGACAGTTAACTTCCTCAAATTTAGAAAATGGCACTTCTCTTGCCACCACGGATAGTGTTAGTTCCATCGGCACCAGTCTAGCTGTTATCGAAACCAAAATTGATACTATTAGTGACAAAATAGACACTCTCCAAACTTCAATCAATTCCATCCAAAGTGATACCACCAATATTTTAAATAAATGGAGTACTTACAATGTTACTGATATTTTGAATTATGTTGATTCCCTGGAAACTCAACTTGGTAATAATACTCAAACCTGCAGTGACAACACTACTTTTGGCCAGATTCAATGTTTAATTGACAAATGGGGCACCAATTCAGCCTCTACTATCTATTCCGCCGCCAACAATGCTTATATCACTGCCGCTACCCTTCAATCGGAATTAAACTTTAATGGCAAGTCTACTACTGCCTATGACGAAATTATTGCCATCAAAGCTTATGTTGATACTATAGAAAGTTCTATTGGTTCCACTTCCGATACTTCTTCCACGGCTTCTATTTTTGGTCGTATTAAACAAGTTAAAGAGGCCATCGATGCCATTGACAACAGTACTCTCGATTTAAATGATCTTTTAGCTAAATGGGACGATCTTTCTGCCAACGATATTTATGACAAAATTACCGCTCTCAGCACTCAGGTGGCTTCGCTCAATACCATCTCTAATGTCGACAATATTACCAATAACAACATTACTCAAACTACTGATTTAACCGATCTTAAGGATATAAAAAATCAGGTTTTAGCCATGAGGGCCTTACTTGATGTCAACCGAACTCAACTCGAATCTTTGGTTAATAAGCCTATTATTAAAACTTGGTTAGAGCAGGGGAGCATCATTTTCAAAACTTTAATTACTAATCCTTCAAAATCTTTATCCCAAGATGTTCCCTTTGTTTATTATTTCCCCCCCGAAGTTAAGCAAAGTAACATCATTAAAAAATCAGATTCTTTGGAAATAAAATACGATCCCGCCAAATCAGTTTACTATGCCACGGGTGATTTTAAATTAAAACCCAATGAAACAGTTATCGTCGAAATCGAGGTTGAAGACATTTGGACTATTCCAGATGAAAAACTTAATTCTCTTAAAAAACAAGCCGATGAACTTTTTATTCCCTTAAAAAACACTTCTTACTTTGCTCAAGGGACCACTCTTCACTCTGATATCTTAGCCTCCCTTGATAAAATTATTGCCCTTCAAAAGAAAGCCCAATTGCCAGAAGATAAAATCAATACCTTTCAAGAAACCAAAATCGAATTAGATTCGATTTCTCGACAAATGGACAGTCTCAAGAATATCCTTTCTTCTGCAGGTTCCATCGGCACACTTTCTGGTTTTATCGGTGGTGTTCAAACTGCCGGTGTTTGGGGAATAATCGTCATTCTAGTTGCTGGTTTTGTTTTTTTAGGTCTCTATATTAAATCTCTTAATTCTCCTCGTAAAAAACCACCCTCTAAAGTTGAACCACCAGTTTCAGAAACCTCAGCTTTCACTCCTCACCATAAATCCCCAAAAAAATATCATGAAATTGCCTTTGCTGCCGTTTTTGGGTTATCTTTTGGTATTTCTTCAGTTATCTCTTATCATTTTTTTCAAAACCACTTTCAAAAAACTACACCTACTCCTAATGTTCTTTCCGAGACTATTTCTTCGGCTCTCCCTTCTCCCTCATCATTACCTTCAGTTTTAGGTGAAAGCAGCGAAAACACTGCCACCCTCACTCCTACTGTCATTCCTACAGCCACTCCTACTCCTGTTTCTGTCTCCAAAACAGTCGTTGCGGTCAAGAAAGTAATCGTCACCCCTTCTATAAATACTAATGTTAATCTTCGTTTTGCTCCAGACCGTAATTCCACTTTAATTACCAGAATTCTTTCCGGTCAGGAGTTGGCTGTCATTGGTGAAAAATATAATGACCTCGGTGAAAAATGGCTCAATGTTTCTTATGAACAATTCACTGGTTGGATTTTAGCTGAGTTAACTCAAGCCGTTCAAAACCCCAGCACCACTTCATCATCAAAAATAAATATCATTGTTCCCGACCACGACACCGTTTATCTTTATTCCAAACCATCATTTAATGCCAGTATTACCAGTAAAATTAATGAAGATCAGTCCGCTGATATTCTCGTCGAAACCAAACGTTGGGCCAAAGTAATTTTGTCTCGGGCCAATGTTGAAGGTTGGATTAGTCAGGATTTTATCGAAAAAAATATTCCCTAAATGCCTATTTTAATTGTTCTTTGTCTTTTTGCTCCTTTCCCTCTTTGGCTGATTGAAACTCTTTTGCCTTATCCCTATCTTATCGAGGAAATATTTAAATTTTTTGTTGTTAAATATACCCCCCCAAAAAATAATTGGCATTTTCCGTTGATTCTGGGAATAATTTTTTCTCTCTCTGAAACCATTTTATATTTAATAAATTTCTTTGCTCTCGGTGATTTTTCGAATTTACCACTTCGTTTAATTACTACCACTACTCTTCATGTCTCTCTTTTTTCTCTTCAATATTATTCGCGTCATTCAAATTTCCGTTATTTTACCTTAATTTTGGCAGTTCTTATCCATTATTTTTATAACTATTTTGTTTTTAAATTATAAAATTTCAGTCTAGATTCCATGAAACTCTTTATTAAACTCTATTATATTTTTCTATTTTTTTCTTTTATCCTTCTTCTTCGTTTTCATTCTTTTCCTTCCTTTCAAAATATTGACTATTCCTCGGTTACTACCATAAAAACTTCTCCCACTTCCTTTGACACGCCAAAGCCAACGGCGGAGGCGGTTATTCCCACTCTTCGTCCCACTCGTCGCCCTCTTCCCACCCCTACTCCCGATACCTCTCCTTGGGGTGTAGCGGAGCAAATTACCGAACACACTTGGACTATGAAAATTCAAGCTGATTCTCAAATGGCTAACCCTCAGGAAATTTTAACTGCTCTAAATGAATATCGTTACCGTTACGGCGCCCAAGTTTTGACTTGGGATAGTAAATTGGCTACCTATGCTCAATCTCGGGCTGACTTTTTTTATCAAATTAAAAATCTTGATGAACACGCTGGTTTTAATAATTTTTTAGAAAAAGAAGACGGCTTCAACAAATTGGCTTTTACCTATCTTGGGGAAAATATCAGCTATGGCTATCAATTAAGCGGTGTCCATTTAATTGAGTGGATTTATGCCGGCGACGAACCTCACAACAGAAATCAACTCGATACTAAATGGGACCATGTTGGTATCGGTGTTAGAGGCACTGCCACTTGCCTGATTTTCGCCACTGGCAAAATGTAATTTATTCCCCTTGACTAGGAACTAGATTTTTCAAACTTTCTAAATTGCCACTCTGTATATTTTTCATCATTTCGGTATAATCAACAAATTTTACATCAGTAGGTAAGGCTAAATCACTATCACTCAACATTGCTGGACTACATTTATAACCAATCTTTTTATTTATATCGACACTTTTTTGTTCTGTTGTATTTTCTGTTGTTCCAGTCACACTAGCACTTTCTTTCTCTAAATCGGCAATATTCATTTTAGTCCCATTTCCTTTCATGGCATCGTTCCAAAAATAATAGTAAGTGCCATCACTGATCGAATAAACTTTCATAACACCGTCTTTATCGGTAATTTCTACTGTCTGTTTGAATTTTTTTCCATTAACAATAATTTCTCCTTTTGTTGTCTCGCCATCTTCTGTCGATTCATAAGTACATTTTTGAGAGCTGTTTAAACCTAACAAATCTTTTAGTGATTTTGCTTCATTTTTTTGAACCTCTCCCGTCACCGTACTGTTATTGGTCAAATCGTCTTTTGTTTTTGTTCCGCAGGCGGATAAAGTTAAAGCAGCTAATATTAAAATTACTGGAAAATATTTTTTCATATTTATTTAAGTTTTAATTAATAAATTTTAACTTATTTATAATTTTTTATCGCATGTCCAATTTTACTGGCAAAATCTAATATTTCCTCTGAACTTAACGCCTTAACCGATGATCTTTCTAAACTAATAAATTTATTATCATTTAATACCCAGTATAAAGCACTAATTGTTTTTTCATCTTTCCAAACTACTAAATTTCTCATCGGAATTGTGCTTTCTTCTTTTACCGTATTATCGACACTTTCCCAGTATTTTTTTTGGTTCTCAATTTTCAAATAATCCATTACTAACATCACATAGTCCTTTTCATCCCAATAATAAGAACAAGCATAAACATCATTTAATTGGCTGTCCTCTATCTTAATAATTGTTTTTCCCAGGGCATTACCAATCAGTTCCGGGGTAAATTGTCCACAAATATCTTCCACAATATAATAACTTTTATCTTGGCGGCTTGGTTCTCCGGGGTATTCTACAAAACAATTCGTCAATCTTTTTGCTTTATCCCCATAACCTTTTACTGTCACTTCACCATCTTGGCAATTTTTTTGTTCTGTTGCCCTCTCCTGTGTTTGTACTTTAACTATGTTTGTCTCCGTTTTTTTCTCGCAACCAGAAAAAAGCAAACAACTTAATCCCACCACTAAAGCCCAAAACACGCTCTTCATCTTTCTTAATTCTAACTTAATAATTCCTTAAAAACAACAAATAACAAATTTATCCAATCTTACCACTTTTCTCCAGTTCTACTGACATATTTGTTACATAGAACTGTTCACTTTGACCTAAATTGTTCCAATTGACATTCGCCTTTCCTTCGGGTTATAACAAGCTATGGAACTTATCCGTCGTTATTGGGTTAGAGGTTTATTCTTTTTCGCCATCGCTGTTGCCTATCTTCTTTTTAAAGACATCTCTTCTACTGTTATTAGCCTCCGTTGATTAAGCTTTCGCGTTATAATTCCCCTATGGACTCTGAACTTCGACAACTTGATTTATCAAAATTTTTATTTTATCTTTCCCGTCATCCTCGGATTTCTACCCGTCGTTTAATTCAATTAACTGGTCTCCCTGAAACTTTTCTCTATTCTCTGTTAAAAAAATATTCTGACATTTTGGCACCGCCTTCCCGTTTTTTAGTTATCAAGCCAACCCTGCGTCAACAAATTCTCTCTGATTCTCTCCAAAAAATTAATTTAATCCAGAAATCTAATCTCTCTTCTCTAAAATCTAATCTCTATTCTGCTCTATCTCTTCGGCCTCTTCCTGATCGTCAATTTGATCAATTTTATGCCACTCCAGCCACCACTTTTCGTCGCGCTAAATTAATGGTCAAAATGGGGGATATCTACCAACGCCGCCTGGCTTTTTTGGGTGATGATGATTTAACTTCAGTCGCCTGCGCTTTAACCCATCAGGCTAAATCAATTACCGTTTTTGAAGTTGACGACCGTCTTATTAATTTAATCCAAGACATTTCAAAAAAATTAAATTTAGATATTACCGTTATTAAACAGGATTTATTAAAACCTCTCGACAAAAAATATTCTCATTCTTTTGACACGGTTTTTACCGACCCTCCTTATACCCCCAATGGCATTAATTTATTTGTTAATTGTGCTGTCGAATTATTGGCCTCTCAATTTTCTTCACGTTTATACCTGTGTTACGGCAATTCCGATCGTGCCCGTGAAAAAGAAGTTGTCATCCAAAAAAATATTTCTAATTTTGCTTTTTTAATTCACGCCAAATATTTTCAATTTAACCACTACACTGGTGCTCAAAGTATTGGTTCCCAGTCTTCATTATATCTGCTCGATTGGACTCCTCAGTTAAAAACTAAAATAATCTCTTTAGAAAAAATTTACACCCATGAATAATTTTCCTTTTTATAACCACTGGCAAATTGAAATTTTTGTTAAAGATTCTCAAAAAATTGATGAAGCTTATGTCGATTCTTTAGCCAAATTTATTATTGATTCTCTAAAACTAAATGTTGTTTCCACCACTAAACACTATTTTCCCTCTCATGATGGTTTAACTAAAATTTATGTACTTTCTCAGTCTCACCTAGTTATTCATACCTGGCCGGAATTTTCCGCTCTTCATTTTGATTTAATGACCTGTAGTCCTACTGTTATCGACTCTGATGTCAAAAAAATATTTTCTCTTCTTCCTCACACTAATCCGCCTATCTTTCGGTAAATTGGCTCTAGTATTTTTTCCTCATTGTAATACAATAAAATTTACGTGAAATCTTTGCGGACTTTTTACCATTATTTGGGCAAATATAAATGGCGAATGCTGTTATTTTTAAGCATTACGGCTTTTACTGTGGTTCTTGAAACTATTCGTCCTTATTGGTTAAAAGGAATTTTGGATAATGCCCAAACCAATAACTTTAAAGCGGTCTTTAATTTTTTAATTCTTTTTGGGCTTTCGACCATTGGTGCTAATTTAACTTCTGCCCTCTCATTTTACTTTGGCGACAAGGTCATCATTTCTTTTTCAAGGGAAATTAGAGAAATAATTTTTCAAAAAGTTCTTGAACTTGATTTTGCCTATCATGTCAATAAAAACACCGGTTCCCTTATAAGCGCTTTTCGTCGTGGTGATGGCGCTGTTTTTTCCGTTTTTCAAGATATTCACCAAGAATTATTTCGAGTTCTGATCGCCCTAGCTGTTACTCTTATTTTTCTTTTTCATTCTTCCGTTCCTATTGCCTTATCTCTACTCGTTTTATTTATTGGCAACATATTTTTAATTTGGTGGTTAATAAAAGTAAATTTAAAATATCGAAAAGAATTCAATAATGTTGAGGATGACATTTCGGGAATTATTACTGACTCTTTGATAAATTATGAAACAGTTAAATTCTTTGCTGCTGAAAAAAAAGAACGCGCTCGTCTTAACTACAAATTTATTGATTGGTCCAAAAAATTCTGGAGTTTTAGCAATTCTTTTCGTTTAATGGATATCAGTATTGGGACTAGTTCTGGTCTTGGTATGCTTTTTATCCTTTGGTTGGCTATTAAAAAACTGAACAACGGTTTTACCTTAGGCGATCTAGTTATGGTTTCTGGTTTTATTACCGGTTTTTACTACCAGTTTTTTAATTTATTTTTTAGAATTCGAGACATTGCTAAAAGCATCACCGATCTTGACAAATATTTTGGTATTTTAGACAATAGCACCCAAGTTCCCGATCCTCTCTCTCCCCAGACTTTAAAAAATCCCCAAGGTTCTTTGGTTTTTAAACATCTGGCTTTTGCTTACCCTGGCACTCAGGACCGAGTTTTGGACGATATTAGTCTAGAAATTAAAACTGGAGAAAAAGTCGCTTTTGTTGGTCGTTCCGGTGCCGGTAAAACTACCCTTATCAAGCTTTTACTTCGCTTTTATGACGCCACTTCCGGTCTGATTGAATTTGATGGTGTCGATATCCGCCACTTTACTAAATCATATCTTCGTAGTCTCATGGCTGTGGTTCCTCAAGAGCCAATAATGTTTAACAACACTATTAAATTTAATCTTAGTTATGGTAACGAAACAGCCTCATTCAAGGCTATAAAACAAGCTGCGGCTGATGCCAATATTCTTGATTTTATTGAAAAACAACCTCAAAAATGGCACACCGAAGTTGGTGAACGAGGCATTAAATTAAGCGGCGGTCAAAAACAACGTCTGGCCATTGCCCGGGCTCTTCTGGTCGATCCAAAAATTCTAATTTTTGATGAAGCCACCAGTAATTTAGATTCTGAATCTGAACGTCAAATTCAAAAAGCCCTGACCTTAGTCTCTAAAGACCGAACCACTATTATTATTGCCCATCGTTTTTCCACCATCCGTAATGCTGACAAAATTGTTGTTCTTAGTAATGGCACTATTGCTGAAATCGGCAAACATCGCGATCTAATCAAAAAAGGTGGCCTTTATAAAATGCTCTGGACTCTTCAGTCCAAAGGCAAGTTAATTTCTACTAACGAGAGTTTAGCTGAAGATTAATCTAAAATAATTTATGAAAATTCTCTACCGCGGTCTCACCAAATCTAATCAAAAACTAATTATTCGTTATCCCGAAGCCAGGGATTTGCTTCAAGTCTGGCGTTATTTTAATGCTCTTTCTGCCGAGAAAACTTTTGTTACTTACCAAGGTGAAAAAATTAGTAAAAAGTTTGAAGCCGAGTGGCTTGATAAAAATTTAAAATTAATTCGTCAAAATAAAAAAGTTATTCTCTTTGTTTTTATTGACAATAAATTATCTGGCGTTTCTGATATTACCCTCAAAGACAGAGTTCAAAAACATATTGGTTCTTTTGGTATTACTCTCGCTTCTGAAACCCGCGGCCAGGGGATTGGTAAAATATTGATGAATTTAGTTATCACCGAAGCTCAAAAAAAATTACCCAGTTTAAAAATAATTGTTCTAGATTGTTATGCCAATAACGAAGTTGCTCAAAAATTATACCGATCTTTAGGTTTTGTTGAATACGGTTGTCTTACCCAAGGTCTTAATTATCGTGGCACTCTTGTCGATGAAGTTATGATGTACAAAATGGTAAAATAATCCCATGGATAAGAGTTATTCTTCCGCTACCGAAGCTGATATTTACCAATCTTGGGAAAAATCTGGCGCCTTTACCCCAAAAATCGATAAAACTAAAAAACCCTATTCTATAATTCTTCCTCTCCCTAATGCTAATGACCCCATGCACATGGGTCATGCCCTTTTTACCATTCAGGACATCTTGATTCGCTATCATCGGATGTTGGGTGAGCCCACTCTTTGGCTTCCAGGTGGCGACCATGCCGGTATTGAAACCCAATTTGTCTTTGAAAAAAAATTGCAAAAAGAAGGTAAATCTCGTTTCGATTTTGACCGTCAGACTCTCTATGACATGATTTGGGAATTTGTCGAAAAAAATCGAACCCTCAATCAGTTTCAAATGAAAAAACTTGGCTTTTCCATGGATTGGACCCGTTACCACTACAGTCTTGAAACCCCGATTGTCAAAAATGTTTTAGCCACTTTTAAAAAACTTTATCGCGATGGTCTTGTCTATCGCAGTGAGAAAATTGTCAATTATTGCACTCACTGTGGTACGGCTTTTTCCAATCTTGAAGTTGATTATGTTGATGAAGTCACCAATCTTTATTACATGAAATATGGCCCTTTTATTTTAGCTACCACTCGTCCGGAAACGAAATTTGGCGATACTGCTGTTGCAGTGAATCCAAAAGATAAACGTTATACCCAATATGTTGGCCAAGAAATCACTGTTGATGGCTTAAACGGTCCGTTTAAAGTAAAAGTTATTGCCGATGATATGGTTGATATGGAATTTGGTACCGGTGTCGTTAAAATTACTCCCGCCCACGATCCAAATGATTTTGATGCTGGATTAAGACATCATCTCGAAGTAAAAAAAGTTATCGGTTTTGATGGCCGTCTCAACGAACTCGCTGGCAAATATGCCGGCTTAACGGTTGCCAAAGCCCGTGAACAAGTTGTCGCTGACATGCAGGAAAAGGGTATGATGGTCAAAATCGATTCTAATTATCAGCATCGAATTGGCCGATGTTATCGCTGTAAACATGTTATCGAACCCATGGTTGCTCCTCAGTGGTTTGTTAAAATGGAAACGCTTGCCAAGCCTGCTATTGCCGCCGCCAAAAATGGCGATATCAAATTTTTCCCATCCCGTTTCAAAAAAACTTATATCGATTGGATGGAAAATATCCGTGATTGGAATATTTCCCGCCAAATTGTTTGGGGCCCCCGCATTCCGGTTTGGTATTGTCTCGAATGTAATCCTCGGATAAAAATAAATTTTCTAGATAAAGATAAAAATATTGTTTCTGGTTTTTATGGAGACTTAAAAGATAAATATTCTGTTGATGAAATAAAAAATGGCCTTCAATCCATGATGGCTCCGGTCGATGCGACATTTGAGGTGGAAGAGACTGACCATTGTGCAAAGTGTTCTTCACATGCCCTCATCCAGGAAACCGATACTTTTGATACCTGGTTTTTAAGCGGTCAATGGCCGCTGAGTACACTCGGATTTAACACTGAAGACCCTTCAAAATCCTCTCCCGACTTTGCCTATTTTTACCCCACCACTGTTATGGATACCCTCTGGGATATCCTCTTTTTCTGGGTGGCCAGAATGACTATGTTTGGTCTCTATTTAACCAAAGACGTTCCCTTCAAAACTGTCCATCTTCATTCCCGTGTCGTCGATGCCAAGGGTCAAAAAATGAGCAAGAGCAAGGGTAATGTGGTTGATCCTTTAGTTATGACTGAAAAATACGGCACCGATGCCCTTCGTTTTTCCCTAGTTTACGGTATTGCTCCTGCTTCCGATTTTGTTGTTTCTGAGGATAAAATTCGTGCCCACCGCAATTTCGTTAATAAAATTTGGAACGCCTCTCGTTTTGTCTTAATGATCATCGATAAATATCCAAATACAAATATTTCTACTACCATTAATTTTTCTAAATTAAATTCCGACGACAAAAATATTTTAGAATCTCTTAATAAAATTATCGCCTCTACTACTACCAATATCGACAAATATCATTTTGGTCAGGCTAGCGAAAATCTCTATCAATTTTTCTGGCATGATTTTTGTGATCTTTATATCGAAAATGCCAAAGATAGGGGAGAAGAAGTAGTTCCAGTTTTATTAACAGTTCTAATCAATTCCCTAAAATTACTTCATCCTTTTATTCCTTTTGTCACCGAGTCGGTCTATCAAATTCTTCGTGAAAAAATGACTTTAACTGAGGAACAATTAATCACCGCTTCCTGGCCAAAGGAAATAAAATTTAAATAATTTTTTGTAGGAACAGACCCGTGTGTCTGTTCTTTTATGTAGAGACGTGCCGGTGGCGCGTCTCTACAATAATTGATAAATTATTTTTTAATTTATTCCCAATAACCCTTTCATCTCTTCCAAATTTTTTGTCATCTCTGGATTTTCAAAATGTTTTCGGGCTGGTGCCAGTTTTTTAATTATCCATTCGGCCAAAGAATTTTTTAGATCCAGTGGAAATAATTCTCCGGAAGCGTAGTCGGTAACCACGTCAGTGTATCTGGTGTAGACTTTACTTCCGCCGAATTTTTCCAGTCTTTCAATGGTAAGCTCTCCCGTTTCTTCTCCCCAAAAAATCAAAGTTTTTACCCAATTTAACAGGGGATTAAATTCAGTCACTTTTGGTGGGCCGTAAGCTTTTTTAATTTTGTTGCGGATTTCATCAGGCGTATCGTGAACAAAAATAGCTGAATTTGGTTTTGATTTACTCATCTTTAATGACTCCTCAATGGCAATTTCTTCTTCACCTTCGACTTTTGGAGCTGCAGCTTCCGGTCCGGTTAAACCCGCTATTAAATTTTGATGAACAGCTACTGGTGTTTGGTGATCACCCGGAATCTTTTTTATGGCGTCCCTGGCAATTACATGAGCCTTTCTTTGATCCATTCCGGCGTGTGCTAAATTAATGTCCATAGTTACAATATCGGCCACCTGTAATGGGGGGTAAAAAAGAGTCGCCATGTTAACGTCGTTTCCCTGTTTTTTACCCATTATAGAAATACTTCGAAGATTTCGAGATAAGGTTACCTGTTTTCCAATCTCCATAAAATTTTGCCAATGGATAGGATTTTTTTCATACAAATCCTTTCCGCTTACAAATTCTACTTCACTTTCATCAACCCCAAAACATTTTAGTGAAGCAATCAAAGCTTGCTTAAAATAGTTTTCGGAAGCCCAGCGAATATCTTCCCATTTTCCACCTAATTTATTGTTTAAAAAGCTATGAAAATCAGCCAAAAATATTTTGCACTTTACTCCGGCTTTTATAAAGTCGGCGATCTTTCCCATCGACATCAATCCAGTTCCAAGGTGTACCAGTCCGGAAATTTCAAAACCAATATAGTGGTTAATAGTTTTTCCACTCTCAATTAATTTTTTTAAATCTTCCTCCGTCAATACCTCTTGGCAATTGCGGGTAATTAATTTCATCTTTTCTTCTGTTGTCATGCTGATATTATACTAGGTATATGGCAAACATTTATCTTTTCCGTCACGGTCAATCTGTTTTTAATTTAACTAAAACTTTCACTGGCTGGCTTGATGCCCAGTTGACCCCACTTGGAGTCGAACAAGCCAAAGCTTTAGGGGAAATGTTAAAAGACAAAAAAATTAATATTGCCTATACTTCACGATTATCCCGTGCTCAAAATACTCTTAAAGAAGTCTTGGTTTTTCACCCTGAATGTCTTGAAACTATCGTCGACGACCGCATGATTGAAAGGTCTTATGGTGATCTCGCTGGTCACACTCACGAGGAAACTATTGCCAAATATGGTCAAGAACAATTTGATAAGTGGCACCGTGGTTGGACCGATAAAGCCGATAATGGTGAATCTTTTGCCGATGTTGAAACTAGGGTCACTGCTTTTATAGCCGATTTAAAGGCAAAATATAGTGGACAAGATTTAGGTATCGCCATTTCCGCCCATGGTAATTCTATCCGTCTTTTTCGAAAAATTATGGAAAACGCCACCGTTGAAGATTGTGTCTCTTGGGTAATTCCTTACGATCAATTTTTCCAATACACGATATAGTTAACAGTTTTCAGTTACGAGTTACGAGTAAAAATGCAAAACAGCATTATTAAAGATAAATCGTATAAATTTGCTTTAAGAATTGTTAATCTCTACAAATATTTAACTGAAATTAAAAAAGAGTTTGTTTTGTCTAAACAAGTTTTAAGAAGTGGTACTTCCATCGGAGCCAATATTGAAGAATCACTTGGTGGTCAATCAAGTAAAGATTTTTTCTCAAAATTAACTATTGCCTATAAAGAAGCCAGAGAAACTAGATATTGGATAAATTTACTTACAGATAGTAAATATTTAGATATCAAAGAATCAGAATCACTACTAAAAGATTGCGAAGAATTACTAAAAATAATAGGCAGCATTCAATCAACTCTCAAGAAAAAATTTTCAACTGAAAACTCGTAACTGTTAACTCGTAACTGATTATATTTCTTCAGCAATGCGCATTAGTCGGTTATATTTACAAACTCTTTCGCCTCGAGTTGGGCCGACTTTAATATATTCACTGCCCACGGCCACGGCCAAATCTACCATAAATGTGTCATTTGATTCGCCGCCGCCTCGGTGAGAGGGGACAGTCCACATATTGTTAGCAATGGCTAATTTACAACAGTCTACGGTTTCAGTGACCGATCCGGCTTGATTTAGTTTAATCAAAATGGCATTAGCCACTTTTTTGTCAATTGCCTCTTGCCACAATTTAGTGTTAGTTACCGTAATATCATCAGCGATTAGGGGGAATTTCCCATTAATTCTCGCCAGTAACTTTGGCCAATTTTCCCAGTCAAACTCGGAAAGCATATCTTCCCAAGAAACAAAGGGATATTTATCAATCCAACTGCAAAAATAATTAATAAGTTCTTCTGAATCTAATTTTTTGTTTTCAATTCGTAATTCGTAATTCGTAATTCGTAATTCCGAATTTGTTTCTGCAAATTCACTTGCCGCCGCGTCGATAGAAATTCCCGCGTCCACCCCTGGCACATAACCGGCATTTTTGATGGCTTCTACCATATATTCCATCGGTTTTTCATTAGTGGCAATATCGTTTGGCGCAAAAGCCCCTTCATTACCCACATTTGTCGATTTGCTTTCTCTTTTCAAAATCTTTTTTAATTCCTCATAAATTTCCATTTCCATTCTGACGTTTTCCGCGGCACTTTTATTTCCCATTGCCGACACTAAATATTCCTGTAAATCGGTACTATCCGCCGCATGTTTGCCGCCTTCGATCATGACAATCATGGGTTTGGGTAATTTAATATCTTCCGGCAATTGAAAAGTATTTTTCAAATATTTCCATAACGGCAAATTAGCTTCGTTGGCCGCGGCCCTGGCTACTGCCATAGACACTGCTAAAATTGCGTTTCCACCTAAATTAGCTTTATTAATTGTCCCGTCTAAATCCAGCATTTTTTGGTCAATATTTCTTTGTTCACCGGCTTCCATTCCGACTACTACTGGTGCAATTTTATCCGTAATATTGGCCAAAGCTGTCAACATTCCTTTTCCATGATAACGTTTGCTGTCATTGTCCAGAAGCACTGTCGCCTCTTTTGATCCGGCGCTAGCGCCGTAGCTTATTGACGCTTCTCCGCTAATTCCAGATTCTAGAGTTACTGTTACTTCCAGTGTTGGTGCTCCACCACTGGCTAATATTTCACGGGCTTGGATTGTTTTGATTTTAGACATAGTAAACCCATTATACCCTTAATCCACTTTTTGTAATTAACCTTTTTTATCATCGTCACATAATCTTTTTGCTCCATTTCCTTTTTTAAAAACAGATCCGCATAACCGCTTTTTCCTAAAACTTTTATTCCTTTATAAATTGGCCAGGGGACCTCGGCAAAGTCATTAATGCTCCAAATATTTTTATAAATATTTTTTAAAAAATTTATCATTTTTTTATCTTTATATTCGCCCGGTGTGTATTCCAAAAAAATCGTCGGTTGCCATTTTTTTATCGTCCTTTTTGCTCCAGAAATTACCTGTGGCTCCCATCCCTGAACATCGACTTTAATCAAACTAATTTTTTGTTCATTTTTCAACATATTGTCCAGAGTCTCGGTCAAAATAATTTCTCCATTATTATCACTAATCTTACTATTTCCCTGATTATTCTTATCTCTCACCAAATATTTTTTCTCTTTTTTATCACTCGCCGCCTTATTTATTAACACCACATTTTTTAAATTATTTTCCTCGACATTTTTCTTTAAAATTTCAAAACATTTTTTATCCGGCTCAATCGCATAAACTTTTTTTACCCGCCCTGCCGCCAATAAAGTGTAATAGCCAATATTTGCTCCCACATCCACCACTACACTGTCTTTTTTTAGTTGATTTAAAAATAACTCCGTCTCATATTTTTCAAATTTACCTAACGCAATTCTCTGTCCAATCACCCTATCATCACTTCGATACCAAAAATCCAAATGCCCTAATTTCGTTTTCTTTAAATTCGTAATTTATTAAATGAATTAATAGTTCTATTTTACCGTAATAACAAAAAATGTTTATTCCCTTGCCCTGTCAAGGGTCCTTAGATACCCTTTAGGGCAAAAGGGTAGGGTTAGGGTTAAGATTTATTATCTCATTCAAATTTTAAAAATTTGTTCTATAATTTAGCAGTCACTCTTATATATTGCTTATTATTTATTAACTTTTCTTATGTCTAAATCTACTCTTCAACCCCTGGCTGGTTATTTGTTAGTCGAACCCCTAAAACAGGAAAAAGCCACTGCTTCAGGAATTTATTTACCCGAATCTCACGAGGAAAAACCTCAATCCGGTAAAGTTCTCGCCGTTGGTGATGAATTTACTACTGACTATGGAATTAAAAAAATTTCTCCGGTCAAAGTCGGCGATATTGTCATTTATAAAGAATGGGGTGGCAAAGAATACAAAGATGGCGACACTAATTTATTAATCCTCAAGTTTGAGGATGTTATGGCAATTGTCAAATAACTAATTACTATTTAACTATTAAACTATTCAACTAAATCTATGGCAAAACAACTAAAATTCGGACAAGATGCCCGTAATTCTTTACTAAAAGGTGTTAATATTTTGGCGAACGCCGTGGCCACCACTCTCGGTCCTAAGGGCCGCAATGTCGCCATCGACAAGAAATGGGGTGGTCCCACAGTTTTACACGATGGTGTCTCTGTCGCCAAAGAGATCGAATTAAAAGATCCCTATGAAAATATGGGTGCTCAATTGGTCAAAGAAGCTGCTTCCAAAACCAATGATGCGGCAGGGGACGGTACTACTACTTCTACAGTTTTAGCCCAAGCTATCGTCAATAAAGGTCTCCAAAATGTCGCCGCTGGTGCCAATCCGATGATTGTTCGCCGCGGTTTAGAAAAAGCCTTAGCTGTGGTCATAAAAGAACTTGATGCCATGAAAAAAGACATCAAAGCCGATGACCAAGTTTCTATTGAAAAAGTGGCTACCATTTCTGCTGGGAGTGTTGAAATCGGTAAAGAAATTGCTTCCGCCATGATCAAGGTTGGCCGCAATGGTTTAATTACTGCCGAAGAGGGCAAGGGCATGGCCCTCGAGACCAAAGAAACTTCCGGTATGGAATTTGACAATGGCTTTTTATCTGCTTATTTTGCCACTAATACTGAAAAAATGGAGGCTGTTATCGAACATCCTTATATTGTAATCACCGACAAAAAAATCTCTTCCATTCAAGACATTCTTCCATTTTTGGAAAAATTAGTTAAGTTGACCAAAACTTTTGTCATCATTTCTGAAGATATTGATGGTGAAGCTTTAGCGACCTTAGTTGTCAACAAACTTCGTGGTACTTTCAATGTCTTGGCAGTCAAAGCTCCAGGTTTTGGTGATCGTCGTAAAGCTATGCTTGAAGATATTGCCATTTTAACTGGCGGTAAAGTCATCTCTGAAGATCTCGGTATCAAGTTTGAAAATGCCGATCCTGAGGAATATTGTGGTCGTGCCGATTCCGTCACCTCTGATAAAGATAAAACCAGAATTATTGGTGGTAGTGGTTCCAAGGCTGAAATTAATGCTCGTGTTGCCCAAATAAAAATTGAGATGGGTAAAGATAAATATAGCGACGAAAAAAGTTATTTAGAAAGAATTGCT
>JBAZWK010000010.1:0-4415 GCA_041660365.1 Candidatus Shapirobacteria bacterium
GAATGTGTTTTGAGCGAAGGAGAGAAGAAAAAAGAGATTAGAGAAGAGAAATTAGAAATTAGAGATAAAAAAGTAGTTTCGGAAGCGGAAATTTATGATGTGGCAAAGGATATCTTTGGATGAGAGAAGTAAAAATAAATGATAGAATTAGAGGTTAATTAATTATTAAAAAAATAAAAATATGTTTGATAAAGCAAAATTAATGGCTCAGGCGTTTAAATTAAAAAAAGCCTTAGAATCGGAGTTAACTGAAGTTGAGGAAGGTGGAGTTTTGATTAAAGTCAGTGGCGACCAAAAAATAAAATTTTTGTCAGTTAATGGTGCTGAAAATAAAATATTAGTGGACGTAATTAATAAAGCCATGAAAAAATCTCAGGAAAGTGCCGCTAAAAAAATGCAGGATATGGGGGGACTCGAGGGTTTGTTGAAATAAAATGAAAAAGATTCCTCGGGCTTTAAGTCAGGTAATTGAAAATTTTGAACGATTGCCTGGGATTGGGCCGAAAAGTGCCAGCCGTTTGGGGTTTTATCTATTGGCAGTACCAGACGATTTTACCGATAGGTTGGCGGAATCAATTTCTACTTTAAAGAAAAAAATTAAAATTTGTCGAATTTGTTTTGGAGTGGGAGAGGAGGAAACTTGTGAAATCTGTAATGATAAAGAAAGAAACAAAAAACAAATTTGTGTAGTGGAAAGGGCCGATGAGGTGTTGGCAATAGAAGCTTTGGGGAGTTACCGGGGTTTGTATCATGTTTTGTGAGGGGTGATAAATCCTTTAGAACATGTGAGTCCAGATGATTTAAAAATTGAGGAATTGATTGAGAGGTTGAGAAAGGACGGCATTGAAGAAATTGTACTGGCGACTAACCCGACAATCGAGGGTGAGGGAACAGCTTTATATATTAAAAAGAAATTAGAAGGAATTGATTTTAAAGGGAAAGTGACCAGAATTGGTAGCGGCTTGCCAATGGGGGCAGAATTGGGTTTTGCTGATCAAGTAACATTATCGAGAGCTTTTGAAGGCAGAAGAGAGATATAAATTAATTACGAATTTCAAATTACGAATTACGAATTAAAAAAATAAAAATTATATTGGCGAATTGTTTATAATAAAAATAAATATGACTGATAATATTCCAATAAAAATATTAAATGCGATACAACAAGCAGGAACAGAAGTGGCTGAAGTGGGAACAAAGGGAACGGAAGAAATGTTAAGGACGGTTATTACTGGTCAGGAATTGGTGCCGGATGCCAAGCCAATGAGCGAAGAGGAAATGGCTAAAGCTAAGGCAGAAGATGAAAAAAAGAAAAAAGAGGGAATAGAAAATGAGTTAAAAAATATTCCCGGACGAGATGTAAGCGGAGAAATGAAACAAGAGGATCAGAGACAGAAAAGTGAAGAGGACCAAAAACAACAGGAATTTTTGGAGAATATTAAAAGGCAAAGGGAGGCGGAAGAAAGAGAAAGACAAGAAATGTCGGTTGCGGAGCCAGTAAATAATCAAAGGGAAGCCAAAAAACGGCAATTTGCCCCTGGACCAAAAAAGAAAAGTCCCGATCCCAGTCAAATGTCCCAAACGAGCGAATTTAAGGGTGGTAAAATTGACTAATTGACATGATATGTACATCGATGTACACTAAAGTATGACCAAGACAATAACAGTAACACAATTAAGAAAGGATATTTTTGGAGTGATGGAAGCGACAAAAGTTAATAAACAAATAACCAATATCATGCTTCACGGTGAAGTGATTGCAGAAATTAGGCCAAAAGTTGTGGAAAAAATAGATTGGGATCAATATAAAATTGATTTAGAGAAGGCGGTAAAACATTTAAGAAAAATTGGTTGGAAAGAAAATAAAGACTTTAGAAAAAATTTTAAATTTAGAAAATGGTAAAAATTGTAGTTGATAGTTCGGTGATAATTGAAAAAATAAGAACTGATGGCTGTCTTTTTGATAGGTTGGTTGAACTACAGTTAAAAAATAAAGTAATTTTGTTTATATCAGTGGTGACAGTAGCAGAATTGTGGGCTGGTGAATCGATGAATAAAAAGAGCGAAATTGAATCGGTGACAGAAATAATAAAATATATAAAAAGATTGATTGTGAATGAAGATATTGCCATGATGTCTGGAGAAATTGTAAGAAAATATAAAATCGAAGCGATGGATGCGTTGATAGCGGCATCGGCTTTGGAGGATGATGCCCAATTAGCAACTTTAAACGTGAAACATTTCAAAATGATTAAGGGGTTAAAATTATATAAATGATTATTTACAATACTGCTAGTAGAAAAAAAGAAGAATTAAAGACAATTAAGCCCAATTTTGTGGGAATTTACTCATGCGGGCCGACGGTTTACAGTAGTCCGCATATTGGGAATATGTATGCTTATGTGGCTTGGGATGTGTTGGTGAGAAGTTTGGAATTTTTGGGTTATGAAGTGCATCAAGTCATTAACATAACCGATGTGGGTCATTTAGTAACTGATGCTGACGAGGGTGAAGATAAAATGGAAAAAGGGTCTAAAAAAGAAGGTTTAAGCGCTTGGGATTTAGCCAAAAAATATGAGGCAGAATTTGTGGAAAATTTGGATAAATTAAATATTAAAAGACCCTGGAAAATGCCCAGGGCTACCGATCATATCAAAGAACAAATTGAATTAATTCAACTTATAGAAAAAAATGGTTTTACTTATCAAATTTCAGACGGAATTTATTTTGATACCAGTAAGTTTCCTGCTTATGGCGATTTTGCCCATTTAGATATAGAAAAATTAAAAGCTGGGGCAAGCTTGGAAATAAATCCAGAAAAAAAGAGTCAGAGTGATTTTGCGTTATGGAAATTTTCCCCTAAAGGTGGGACAAAAAGACAAATGGAGTGGAAAAGTCCCTGGGGAACCGGATTCCCGGGCTGGCACATTGAATGTACAGCGATGTCGACCGAATATTTAGGAAACCCTTTTGATATTCATACCGGGGGTGAAGATCACATTGCCATTCATCATACGAATGAGATTGCTCAAGCTTTTGGGGCTTGGGGAAAACAAACGGCTAATTATTGGATGCACAATGCTTTTATTACTTTTAAGGGTGCAAAAATTAGCAAAAGTAGTGGGGGATTGTACACAATTTTCGATTTGGAAAAAATGGGTTATGACCCTTTGGATTATCGATATTTAGTGTTAGGGTCACACTACAGAAAAGGAATGGAATTTTCGGAGGAAAATTTAAAGGCGGCTAAAATTGCCAGAATAAAATTAAATGAATTGGCTCAAGGACAGGTGGGTGTTATTGATGAAGGTTGGTTGGACAAATTTAAAGAGAAAATTAGTGATGATTTGGCAATGCCAGAAGCTTTGGCGATTATTTGGATAATGTGGAAATCTCAGATGAAAATTGAGAATAAAATAGCCACCCTTTTGGAAATGGATAAAGTTTTGGGATTAAACTTAGGGAAAAAGGTAACCGAAGAAATAATTCCCCAAGAAATTCAGGATTTATCCCAAAAAAGAACTGAGGCAAAAATTAACAAAGATTGGACAGAGGCGGATAAATTGAGAGATTTAATTAAAGAAAAGGGTTTTGAGGTGCAAGATGGTAAAGATGGTGTTAAAATACGTAAGATTTAGATAATTTTAATAAAAATTATGACCGCAAAAGAAGCCAAAGAAATAATTACCGGAATGGAATTGTCAGCCGAAACTTTAACTGAAGTGGAGGGAATTTTGAGTGTTTATGCAGAAAATGATGAGGTTCCGGAGGAAATTATTAATAATATATTATTAATAGTGGATAAAGAGATGGATATTAATAAATTAGTGGATGATGACATTAATAATGTGTTGTAAAATTTAAATGTCTATGTTAAGCTAAACCCTGATGAAAGACAGTAATTACAAATACGAGGTGATAGTGGTTTTGAACCCTAAAACTGAGTCAAAAGAAAAAGAAAAAACCATTAAAGCAGTGGAAGATATGATTGCGGGAATGAGTTTTTCAGTAGAAAATCGAGAAAATTTAGGGACTAAAAATTTGGTCTATAAAATTCAGGGTTTAGATAAAGGTGATTTTTGGACTTTTGTAATTGGGGGTAAAAATCCCATAAATTCCAAAGAATTCAAATTATTTCTAAACCGTGATTTGGCCGTAATTCGTTATTTAATATTAAAAATTTAAGAAAGAGGGAAATAAAATGCCTAGTCGTTGTTTAAATTCTGTCATGTTAATTGGTAACTTGACCCGTGATCCGGAGTTGAGATACACCCCAGCTGGAATGGCTGTGGTTTCTTTTGGTTTAGCCACTAACCGAGTCTGGATTACTAAACAAGGGGAAAAGAAAGAGGATGCTCAATTTCATCGTATTGTAGCTTGGAACAAGCTAGCTGAATTATGTTCACAATTATTGT
>JBAZWK010000010.1:4425-11217 GCA_041660365.1 Candidatus Shapirobacteria bacterium
AAGGTAGAATTCAATATCGAGAAATTACTGATGCTAGTGGGATTAGAAAACAAGTTTCAGAAATTGTCATCGAAGATATGATTGTTTTAGATAATAAAGGAGTGGGAATGACCAACACAATTTCTACTGGAGCAAGAGTGGGAACTGAAGTAGCTGAAGATGAAGCGATTGATCTAAATAATGGAGCGATTGAAGATATTGTGATTCCAGATGATCTAGGAACGGCTGAAGAAGTTCCTGAAGTAACGGAAAGTCCTAAAACCGAGAATACATTAGATGAGTCAGCTTTATAAAAAATATGAAGAAATCAAGCAGAAAGGATAGAAACAAATTAATTAAGCTTAAAGGCCGAGGTAAAGATTGTGCCTTTTGTAAGGGTAAAATTGATCCAAATTGGCGAGATTATGAGAAACTAAAAGAATATTTGTCGCCGAGATGCCGAATTTTGTCGGCTCAAGCTAGTGGAGTCTGTATGAAACACCAAAGAAAACTGTCCCAAGTAATTAAGGAAGCTAGAGAATTGGCTTTGTTGCCTTATACGACCCAGGAAGAGTAAGATAGAAGCATGATTAAGGCAAAGTTGTGGAGCCAAGTAGTGGAGAGATTAGCTGATTTGAATATAGATGCTAAGGATAAAATAGTCAGGGTTGAAGATCTTAATGATGCTATTTTATTTAAAGCGGAAGTGATTGGAGTAAAAGGGATTATTTGTTTAGAAAATGAGAGTACTGAAGAAAGTGATCTAGTGATCAAAAAAATTGATGCCAATGAATGGAAAAAGTTGAGGTAAAATAAAAAGATGTCAATGAAGATCAGAAATATCTGTGTAGTTTTGGCTTTAGTTAGTTTGACCGCCTTAGTCAGCTTTAAAGTGGGTAAAAATACAGGATTAGCAGCGGCAGGAAGTGTAAATAGTGCCGATGCTTTGGATTTGTCTTTGATGTGGCAAGTAAAGCAAAAATTGGAAAGCAGCTATCTTGATAAGACTAAAATTGATGACAAAAAAATGGTTTACGGAGCAATTTCAGGAATGGTATCGTCTCTGGACGATCCTTACACGATGTTTTTGTCGCCGGATCAGAATAAAAGTTCAAATGCCAGTTTGTCGGGTCAATTTGGCGGAGTGGGGATTGAATTAGGCTATAAAGATAAAAATTTAGCCGTGATGGCGCCTTTGGCTAAAACTCCGGCGGAAAAAGCGGGAATTAAAGCGGGAGACTTAATTACTAAAATTGTGGATAAAGAAAATAATGTTAATAAGGACACAACTGGAATTAGTTTAGATGAAGCAGTGAAATTAATTAGAGGAAAAGTGGGTACAGAGGTAACTTTGACTCTTTACCGAGAGGGGAAGAGTGATACTTTTGAGGTAACTTTAAAGAGAGATAATATTGTGATACCCAGTATGGAGGTAGAGTGGGTGAAAAAAGATGGCAAATCTATTGCCTGGATAAAGTTGTATCAATTTAGTGAACAAATATACACAGATTGGCCTAAGCTTGTGGATGATATAAAAGCCCAAAAAACTAAGTTAGGAAGCAATTATGGAGGAATTATTTTAGATTTAAGAAATAATCCTGGTGGTTATTTACAGGCGAGTGTAGAAGTGGCTTCTGATTTTTTGAAGGAGGGAATAGTGGTGACTCAAAGATCGACAAGTGGAAAAGATGAAGTTTATAAAGTTGATACTGGACGGGGAAATTTGGTTGATGATAAGTTGGTAGTGTTGGTGAACGGTGGCTCGGCTTCAGCTTCAGAAATTTTAGCGGGAGCTTTAAAAGATCATCAGCGGGCTCAATTAGTGGGGGTAAATACTTTTGGAAAAGGAACAGTACAACAACCTCAAGATTTTGCTGATGGATCGGGATTACATATTACTATTGCTAAATGGTTATTACCTGACGGCAGTAATATTCACGGAGTAGGGATAAAACCAGACGTAGAGGTAAAACTAGACGAAACAGCTAAAAGTGATACCCAATTGGATAAAGCGGAAGAAGTTTTATTAAAATGAAAAGAATCTATAAAATAGGTTTTTTGATAGTTATTTTTGTGGGTGGTGTTTTATTGGGAAAGAATTTATTTAAAGATAAAGAAAAAACGGTGGAGATTATTGATGAAGAGTCAATAGTGACTAAAGTGGTTGATAAATCGATGTTAAGTGTGGTCACAGTATCGATTGGGACAAGTCAAGATATTGGGACTGGTTTTGTGATTACTAGTGATGGTTTAATTGTAACGAATAAACATGTGGTGGCGGATCTGAGTGCTGAATATAATGTTTTAATTGGTAAAGATGAAAGGGTGGAAGTACAAAATATTTATCGAGATCCGATATATGATTTAGCCATACTTAAGGTAAATAAAGTTAATTTAATACCGGTGGATTTGGGTGATTCAGATCAGTTAAAAGTGGGCCAGACGGTAATTGCCATTGGCACGGCTTTGGGAGAATTTCGATCAACAGTAACCAAAGGGGTAATTTCTGGTTTAGGAAGAGGAATCACTGCGGGTAGTAATTTAACTGGTTTGGAAAAACTTGATGATGTAATTCAAACAGATGCGGCGATTAATCCAGGAAATTCAGGCGGACCGCTGTTTAACTCTGCAGGACAGGTGATTGGAGTTAATGTGGCGGTGTCGCAGTCGGCTCAGAGTATTGGTTTTGCCCTGCCGATTAATATGGTAAAAGAGTCGATAGATAATTTTAGAGCTACAGGTCAATTTGACCGACCATATCTGGGAGTAGGTTATGCCATGGTAAAGACGTCATCAGACGGAATACCGATGGGAGCCTATGTTCAGGAAGTGGCGACTGGCAGCCCAGCGGAAAAAGCTGGAGTTGGGGTGGGTGATGTGATTACCCAAGTTGACGGGAATAATTTGGCTGATGATAAAAATACGACCTTAGCAACTTATATTAATAAAAAGAAAATAGGGGATAAGGTGACCCTAAAAATTTGGAGAAATAAAAATTACATGGAATTTACGGTTGTTTTAGAGAAGAAGAGCTAGATTCTGATTCGTCGAGGACGGTTAATTCCAGGAGAAGATCGGTTAAATCGCCATTGAGGCATTTGCTTAAATTAAAGTCCTTGTTGATCCGGTGATCTTTAATTTGGTTACGGGGATAATTATAAGAGCGAATTTTATCGGCGCGCATGGCGAGACCGACTTTGTCGCGGGTGGTACCTAGTTGCGAGATTTTTTTATCTTCTTCCATCTGCCAAAGCTTGGCACGGAGTAAATCCATGGCGATTTCCCGATTTTGCTGTTGATAACGTTCCTGACGAACAGAGAAGGTGAGCCCGGTGGGTTTATGAAGCAAGCGGACGGCGGTGGAAACTTTGTTAACGTTTTGACCACCATTACCACCGGCGCGAGAAGCGGTCATTTCGACATCGTCAGGGTTGATGATGATATCTTGCGAAGTAACCTGGGGATAAACGGCAACAGCGGCGGTAGAGGTCTGAATTCGACCTCTTTTTTCAGTAAGAGGAATACGCTGGACACGATGAGTACCGGTTTCCCATTTTAATTGGTTGTAGGCATCAAGGCCGGTAATTTTGAGAATATCATTAGCAAGGTAATTAACTTTCCAACCAACTTTTTCGGCATAACGAATATACATGCGCATTAGATCTTCAAGCCAGAGACTGGCTTCCTGACCACCGGGACCAATGCGAAATTCGAGAATGGCAATGTTGGAGTTAGAAATAGGCATTTAAATTAATTACGAATTACTAATTACTAATTACGAATTACAAATTAATAACATTAAAATTTTTTAAGATAATTATTAAAAAATCCGCCTTAATTTAGGTAATAAATTAATAGCGGATTTAAGTAGCTAATTTGATTTTTTATCTTCTTTATTTTTTTTAGCGGCCTTAGCAACTTTGGCAGCTTTGTAAGCGACACCTTGAGCTTGTTTCTCTTTGAATTTATCGATTCTTCCCTTAATATCGACAAATTTGTGTTGACCGGTGAAGAAAGGATGACATTTGCTACAGACTTCAACTTCGATTTTCTCAAGGGTGGAACCGGTAGTGAATTTGTTGCCGCAGGCACAAGTGACTTGGCAATCGTCATGATAGGTAGGATGGATAGCTGTTTTCATAGGGTCTATTTTAACATAAAATTGACGATTTCGTCTGAAGTAAGAGTCTTTTGTTCACCGGTGGTCATGTCTTTTAAAGTAATTTCGTTTTTGGCGGCTTCGTCGCTGCCGATAAGAGCCACATAGGGGATATTTTTAGTGGAGGCATATTTAAATTGTTTACCAATTTTGTCAGCATCGGGATAAAAAGTGGTGGCAATATTGTTTTGGCGGAGAAGGGAAGTTAGTTCCAAAGATTTATTTAGAGTGTCAGCACCAAAATTGGCGATCATAACTTTAACCTTAGTTTTGGGTAAATTTGGTAATAGATTTAGTTCAATAATACAATCAACGATGCGGTCAAGACCGAGGGTGGTGCCAACGGCGGGAATGTCGGGACCGCCAAGGGTTTTAATTAAATTGTCGTAGCGGCCACCGCCGGTGATGGAACCAATCTTTGGTTCTTCGACGTAAGTTTCAAAAATGGTGCCGGTGTAATAATCAAGACCGCGAACCATGGTGGGGTCAAAAACATAAGCGGTTTCGGGGATGCCAAAAGCCTTGATGGCGGTGAAAACGGCTTGTAAATTGGCGTCAGGCTGAGCTGTTTTGATATATTTGAAAAGATTATCAATTTGTGTCTGAGAGAAATCTTTACTAATGAGCTCTTTTTGTACTCCATCTTTGCCTATCTTTTGGAATTTATCGAGACTTTGAAGAGCCGAATTTTGGTTATTTTCGATGCCGCTTTGGGCTAAAATATTTTTTAAAACAGGGCGACTGTTTAAGCGAATAGAATATTTTTTAAAATTTAATTTGTTCAAAATAGTATAGATGACGGCGACGATTTCAGCATCGGCAATGGGGGAACTGGTGCCAAAAGTATCAATATCACACTGAAGTACTTCTCGATAGCGGCCTTTTTGGGGTTTTTCAGCACGATAGACAGATTGAATTTGGTAGCGTTTAAAAGGTAAGGGAATTTGTTGACCGTAGATAGCTAAGACTTTGGCGGCGGGGACAGTCAGATCGTAACGAAGACCGACTTGACGTTCGCCTTGATCTTGAAAAGAGTAAACTAGTTTATCAGCCTCATCACCATATTTGCCCATAAGAGTGGAAGAATATTCGAGAGTGGGGGTTTCGAGAGGTTCGAAACCGAAAGTTTCAAATGTCTCGATAAAGAGATTTTTGACATAATTGCGAACGGCCATAGTCTCGGGTAAAAAATCCCGAAAACCTTTTAAGGTTTGAGGAGCATTGTTATTCATAGTTTTATTTTAACATTGTAAGAATGATTAAATTTTTTGAATGATGTTAAGTAAAATTTTTTCCAATTTATTTAATTGGTTTACTTCAACATATTCATTACTGGCGTGTGCTGTTAATTGAGCACCGGCGCCAAAATCTAGACAGTCTGGTTGGTCAAAGATTTGCCAAAGCATCTGGGTATCCATATATCCAGAAGTGCTAATGTCTTTAAAATCTAGACCAAGTTTGGCCAGTTTGGCTTTGGGAGTTAACCAAGAGCCAAAGTCAAATTTTACATTAGAATTGGCTAGTTCTCCTTTAAGTTCTTCAATATATTTTTTTAATTGGTCAATAATTAATCTGGCATTAATTTTTGAAGAAGAGGGACGAATATCGAGGGTGAATTGGCAGTTATCGGGAACGACATTTGAAGAGCTGCCGCGGCCGTCAATGGCGGCCAAATTGACCGAGGTAGTGCCCAATTCTGGATCGATAAATTGAGAGAGAAACTCTTTTAGTTTATCGATTGATTTAGTGGCGACTTCAATGGCGTTAATGCCATTTTGGGGAGTAGCCGCGTGACAACTTTTACCCTTAACAGTGGCAGAAATTTCAATAAGACCGCGACAACCATTGGCAATATTTAATTCCGAACCATCTAAGGAAATAATAGATTTGGGTTTTATTTTTGAACCGTAATCAACCATAAATTTTTTGACGCCGGCAAAGTCGTATTCTTCATCGATGTAAAAAAGAAAGGCAATATTTTTGGATAAATTTTTATTGGTAGCGGCTAGCATCATGGCGGCTAGGCCGCTTTTCATGTCGGTAGTGCCGCGACCGAATAATTTGCCGTCTTTGATAACTGGATCAATTGGATCAGTTTTCCAATTGTTGTTGATGCCAACGGTATCAATGTGACCCATAACTAGGGTCTTAATATCCTGGCTATTTCTAGCCAGAATATTAAAACGACCATCGATGACCATTTCTTTTTCTACTGAAAGATCGGTGTTATTTTTGAGAAAATCAAAAATAAATTCTCCAATTTTTGTCTCGTTAGTTTGTTCATCGACCCAGGAGGGGATGGAGACTAATTGTTTGGTTAATTCTAAAATTTTGGTCATATGTTTTAGTGTAGTCTAATATTTAATTAATAATTAGTGCATCGTGCCTCTTTCAATAACAATTCGATAACGACCAACCTCATCCCAAATATTTCTTTCTTGATTCCAAGCGTAACGATAGAAGACTTCGTTATTTTCACCATATGATTCCGATTTTTGAGTGGCATCATTAGGTTTTGGTTGAGCAAAAAAAGCTTGTCGGTCTATAAGTCCTTGTTGAAGATTTTTTTGTTGGGATATTCGGCAACGAGTAATAATACCTCCAAAGAATCCTGGTTTGTTTTCAATAACCGGATTGGGAGTGGTTTGAATCCA
>JBAZWK010000010.1:11248-29250 GCA_041660365.1 Candidatus Shapirobacteria bacterium
TTGCCAAATTTTGGATTCTGGATGCCATTTTTTATTCTCGATAAGTTGATAATCACCGTCTTGGATAACACGTTTTTTTGAGAATTGACCATCTTTTGGAGGATCACGCAGATAGCCGGAACTGAAATATTCTTCCTGTTCCTGATACTTTCTGTTTTCTTCAGCAAAGTAGTTGCCAATTTGTTTTATAAAGTTTTTTCTTTCTGTCATATTTTTATAATTAATTTTTAATAATCCAACAAGATTGTTGTTGGTTCCACTTGTAATTTCTGCGAGGGGAGAGATTAGAATCGATGATTTTTTCTCGATTTAACTCTAGCCAGCTTTGAAGTTTTAAAGCTCTAGTTTTAGCTGCAAGTGAAAATGAATAACTATTTTTTTCTGTCATATTTTTAATTTTTTAATAAATGTTGGGGATAATAAAAAATCCCCTAGTAACGGGGATTTTAAGATTCTAATAAAAAGATTTTTTAGGCCAGAGAAACCTGCCTGCCGGCAGGCAGGCACCCCGTCAGGTTCTTGACCACGGTATGGATGTGATGAATAAAATTAAATTTTAAGAAAACCATATTTTGATATGGGTCGACTTCACTAAAGTTTCGTCGAACCGAGGGTAGCATGCCGGACTTGAACCGGTAACCTTTCCCTCCACAGGGGAACGCTCTAACCAATTGAGCTAATGCCACCATATAAATTTGCTTCTGCAAATTTTAATTATCAATTTTCAATTACGAATTACGAATTAAAAAAAGATAAAAAATACCCGCTCTTGGCGGGTCTGTGTGGATGATACAGCAATTACCGCCAATTACTTGGTGGTATGGTGATTGTTTGAGATCACGTTTGCGAATATCATTGAGAGTATTTTAACAATAAAAGCGGGAATGTCAATTGTCGGCAACTTTAATGATCTGCAGGGCGGGGTAGGTGGAATTGACACTAGTGCCATAGGTACAGATAATTTTTTGGCCTTTTTTAAGATTAATAGTTTTTAAAGTTTTATTATTGAGATCAAGAATTTCGGTTTTAGAATCGAGTTTTATTTGAAGTTCCTGACTTTTATTATTAATAGGAATAAGAGTTAATACTGATGAAGTAGTCGAAATATCGGCAATTTTACCAATAACGGTAATTTTTTGATTTTGAAGTTTTTGGGGATCAATAAGAATAATACGTTTAGCAATGATGGTTGAGGCATCTTGTTTAAGGGTTAAAACTAAAACATTTTGACCAACTTTTAAGTCAGTGTTTTTGATTTTGTTTTGTTTGAGATTAATATATGTGGTGGTGGTGTCGATGATAAAAGTTAAATTTTGAGTTTTGGTGTTAATTTTTAGAGAGGTGGCATCAAATTGGGTAATGGTACCAAAATAGGCTTTTTTAGGATTTTCGATCGGATTTTGGCTGATTTGTTGAAGTTTCTCTTGAACTTTTTGTTGAATAACTTCCCGAAGCTGTTGAATTTCGGTAGCAGTGCTAGTAGTAGGAGTTTGGGCGAGAGCTAATTGAGATGAAAAAAATAAAAATGATAAAAGAAAGATTAATGATTTCATTATAATTTTGCGGTAGAATAGGTAATAAAAAGTTCGGTATGAATTTCTTGATCTTGAGCATTTATCAAAGTTATTTGAAGATCATTGAGTCCAGGATCGAGGTCAATATCTTGAGTGAAGGTACCATCAGTAGCAGTAGTGGAGTGGTAATTCTTGTTGGGGGTAGTAATAATGAGATTGGCAGTGGGATTATTAGATAGGCCCTTTAAAGTAATTTTTGAAGTGGCCACAATGTCGTTATTTTGGGGGGAAGTAATAGTGAGAGTAGAATTGGAATTAATAGCAGGACTGGGGGAAAGTTTATTAGTAGAAGACATGGGAGTAGGGGTGGTGATAAGAACTTGATTGTTATTTAAAGATTCTTTTTGATTCTGTTTTAAGAAATAGAAAGTACCAGTTAGACCAAGACCAATTAGGAGGCCAAAAAAAATTGCTAAAGATAATTCCTTAATCATAAGTTGCTTTAATGTTATCATAGGCTATGGAAATTAAATATATAGGCGATAACAGTATTTATATTAAAGGTAAGAAAGAGAATGTGTGGATAAATCCAACACAAAGTGATTTTTCGAGTAAAAATGAGTCAGGGAGGATTTGTATTTTCACGGAAAAAGAGAGAAATTTTGTAAAATTGGGGGAGGAGGCGGAGAAGGTGGTAATTTGTGGCCCTGGAGAATATGAAGTTGGAGGAGTAGAAATCAGCGGCATAAATTCGATGTATTCTTTAACAGTTGATGGAATAAAGATAGTGACAGTGGGTAAGTTGGAGGGAGAAATTAGCGACCGAAAGAAAGAAAAATTGGAAGAAGCAGATGTTTTATTGTTGGAAATGTCGACAAATTCTGTGGAGATTGCCAAGAAATCAGCGGCGAATTATTTAGTACCGGTGAATTACGAAAAAGAGGAAAAGGAATTGAAAATATTCCTAGATGCTTTTGATAAAGAAAGTTTAGAAAAAATTGAAAGTCTGAAGGTGGATAGAGAAAATCTACCGGAAGGCGTGGAGGTAATCTTATTAAAGACGAGATCGTAAAATTACCACCGTCTTTTGAAGAGGCGGAAATTTGTGTTTTGGGATCGATTTTGATCGATAATGATGCCATTTTGGAAGTGTCGGAATTTTTAAGGTCAGAACAGTTTTATAACCGAAATTACGGACAAATTTATGAGGCAATGTCAAAGCTTTATGAAGAAAGGAGCCCAATTGATATTGTGACGGTGGCGGGGAAATTAAAGGAAAGTAAAACTTTAAAAAATATTGGAGGAAAGGCGTTTTTATCGAAATTGGCCAATGAGGTGCCAACCTCGGCTAATGTAGAAAGTTATGGTCGAATGATCAAGGCATTGTCGGCTAAAAGAGAACTAATTTCAGCAGCAGGGAGGATTTCAGAAAAGGCCTTTGATGAGTCGATTCCCACTGACCAATTGTTGGATATGGCGGAGCAGGAAGTTTATGCGTTATCACAAAAGCACATGAAGTCGGTACCGTCGTCACTTAAAGAGGTGTTAACAGCATCTTTTGACCGTTTGGATGAATTACAAAAAAGGGGCAGTGGACTGCGAGGGCTGGCGACTGGTTTTCATCAAATGGATTCCATGTTGGCGGGAATGCAGGACAGTAATTTATTAATTTTGGCAGCCCGTCCAGGGGTGGGAAAAACAGCCTTTGCTTTGAATATTGCTCGACATGTGGCGGTAGAAGAAAAATTGCCAACCTGTATTTTTTCATTGGAAATGAGTAAAGAGGAATTGGTAGATCGTTTGTTGGTCAGACAGGGTTTAATTGATGCTTGGAAATTAAAAACAGGACAACTATCAGATGAGGATTTTACATCTTTGTCTGAAGCTATGGGTATTTTAGCAGAGGCACCCCTTTATATTGACGATACGCCTGGTTTATCGGTGACGGAATTGAGGACTAAAGCCAGACGTTTACAATCAGATAAAGGGATTAAATTTATAATTGTTGATTATTTACAATTAATGCATGGAAATTCTAAAGATAATCGGGTGCAGGAAGTTTCGGAAATTTCTCAAGGATTGAAAAATTTGGCGAGGGAGTTAAAGATTCCAATTTTGGCAGCGGCGCAATTAAATCGGCAAATGGAAGCCAGGGGAGGCAAGCCGAGGTTATCTGATTTGAGAGAGTCTGGCAGTATTGAACAAGATGCGGATGTAGTGATGTTCTTGTCAAGAGAGGATGAAGAGGTGAAAGAGGCAGTGACTTGTTCAATCGAAAAACACCGTAATGGACCGACTGGACAATTCAATTTGTATTTCAATGGCAAGCAAGTTAGCTTTTTTGATGTGGAGAAAAAAGGTTAAATTCGAGTTGTTTTTATGAGATAATACAAAAGATTTAGCCGACGTGGCGGAACTGGTAGACGCGCACGACTCAAAATCGTGTGGTGGAAACATCGTGTGGGTTCGACTCCCACCCTCGGCACCAAATGTTAAACATAATTTTAGGAATTGTCGGAGTAATAGGCTATTTGTATTTAAGTTGGCGGACATTAAAGGAAAATTATCAGGAAGAGGATGTGGTGGCTTTTAGCTGGGTGGCAATTTTACTATTTTTGATGGGAGGAAGGATAGGTTTTGGATTGATTCACTGGGGAATTTGGAGTAATAATCCTGGAGCGTGGTTTGAGTTTTGGAAAATGGGAGAAATTAGTTTAATTGGTGCTAGCGGAATTTGGATGGCTTTTGCGGTGTTGATAGCTAAAGATAAAGAATGGAAGTTATGGTCTTTTTTAGAAGATTCATTAGTGAGTACTTTTTTCTTATTGATGGTTAGTGGAGCAGTGTTAAAAGACTGGAAAATAATGATAGCTTTAGGTATAGCGGGAATTTTAAGCGTGTTAGTGGGAAAAAAATATCATTCTTTGACTTGGTACAAAAGCGGTAAAAAAGGTTTTCTCTTTTTTTGGTTTTCTATAATATTTTGGCTAGTTCTGGGATCAATTTATCGGATTTATTGGTTATCGGCATTTAGCTTGCTTTTTATGGTGGGATTGTTTATGCTTGGTAATGATAAGTTTTCCAAGTAAAATCACGAGAAAAATAAAAGAATTTTTGGAGAAAAGATTGCTGGAATTGAAGAGAAATGAAAGGAAATTAAAAGCCGATGATCCCTTTTTTGTACCGGGAAGGACTGAGGAAAACTCAACTGAGGACGAGGTTGATGAACAAGTGGGGCACTTTGAGACAGAGATTAAAATGCGTTTTGTTAAAAAAGAAATTGTAGAAATGCGAAAAGCTCTATCCCGTCTTAAAATAGGTAAATATGGTATTTGCGCTAAATGTGGAAAGATGATTGATACTGATCGTTTGACGGTCAAACCAGAGGCAACAATTTGTGTAGATTGTGAAAAAGAAGACGAAAAATAATGATTAATACGGGAATTAGTTTTGGGTGGCAAATACCGGGAACTGAATTTTTAGGACTAGTTTTAATAATAGTTTTGTTCTATATTTGGAGCCGGGATTGGCGGGTTTGGGGTTGGGGACTGATAATTTTGGGAGGAGGACTAAATTTAGGGGAAAGATTTTTGATCGGAGGGGTAAGAGATTATTGGTTAATTCCAGGAACTTCGATTTATAATAATATTAATGACTACTTGATTGCATTAGGAGTAGGAGAGTTAATTATTTATTTTTTATGGAAGAAAAGGCAGAAATAGTTTATCAAGACGAGGATATTTTAGTGCTGAATAAAAAGACAGGGGTGGTTTGTACTAAAGAAGATTATCGGAGTAAGGAAACTTTGGAGGATTGGCTTTTGGAAAAATTTGGAGATAATAAATTGCCTCGACAGGGGATAGTACATCGTTTAGATAAGGGGACTTCTGGTTTGATGGTGGTGGCAAAAACAGAAAAGATGAGAAGTGAATTAGTAAAGAAGTTCAAAAGTAGAACGATAAAAAAAACGTATATTGCTTTAGTGGAAGGGGATTTACCTAAAAGTGGAGAGATAAAAATGCCTATATCTAGGTCAAAATATGTATTTGGGCGTTTTGCAGTTAGTAGCGAGGGGAAAGAAGCAGAAACGGCTTTTAATTTAATAAAGAAATATGAGTTTTTGGGAAAATTTTATTCTTTAATAGAAATTGAATTAAAAACTGGCCGAACTCATCAAATTAGAGTTCACTTTAGTTATTTAAAATGGCCATTGGTAGGGGATTTTACTTATGGTGGTAAGGAAATGTTAGATTTAAAAAGACCATTTTTACAGGCGAAAAAATTGAGTTTTAAACAACCAATAACGGGTAAAGAATTGGACTTTGAGTGTGAATTAGCCCCCGATTTGAAGGCAGTTTTAGAAAAATTATGAAGAAGATTTTATTAATTTTAATTTTTGCCGTGGCAGCTTTTTTTTGGATAAAAAAAGAATGGCGGACAAGTGATTATAAATTAGGGATAATTACGCCGACGCAGGTGGCCATATTATCGGTGTCGCCAAGTCGAGAGATGGTTAATGTTTTAATTTTAGAGCCGATGGTGAAAGTGTGGATACCTGGAGGAATGGGTTGGTATCAAAGTGACAAAATTAATAAGATTGCCGAAACTGAGAAAAAGCCAGAGTTGATTGATAATATCTTTTACTATAATTTTGGCTTTGTTCCCGACAAAGTTGTCTATCTTAAGGATGTTAATGAATGGAGAAACTGGAACTCGGTTAAATATTGGGGGACGGTGGAGTGGTTAAGATATAAATTTTTTGAAGAAGAATGGTTATTCAAAAGTGAAGACATAAGCCAGGATTTGATAGCGGGTAACGATAAATTAAAAGAAATTTTGCCCCGGGATTTTGCTGATAGTGAATTATCAACTGGGGAGTTAAGAATATCGGTATTTAATGCCAGTGGTCAAAATGCTTTGGGTTCTTTCATGGCCGACAGGCTAAACTGGATGGGTTTTGAGGTGATGGAGGTTAATAGTGCGGAATTAATAAATAATTGCGAGGTAATGGTGAAAAATTCAGCGGATAAATTAACGATTAAATATGCGGAATGGTTATCGAAGATGTTTAAGTGTTCTCAAATAAGCAATAATAGTTTGCTGAACAAGGAGATACTTTTGTATTTAGGCCAAAATTACGCCTCAATGATAAAATATGATAGTTACCAAAAATAAAAAGTATGTCTGGACATTCAAAATGGGCAAATATTAAAAACCGAAAAGGGGCTCAAGATAAAAAAAGAAGTGGAGTTTTTACCAGAGCTTCCAAGAATATTATGACAGCAATCCGTGAAGGCGGAGGTAATACTAATCCGGAGGCAAATGTTCATCTGAAAACCGCAATTGAGAAATCAAGAGAAGTAAATATGCCTAAAGAAAACGTAGAAAGGTTATTAAAACGCTTTGAAGAAAGAAAAAATAATTTGGTCAGTGGGGTTTTTGAAGGTTTTGGTCCCTTTGGAGTGCCGATGATAATCGAGGTGGAAACGGACAATAAAAACCGTATTTTAGGGGAGATTAAATTAATTTTCAGAAACTATGATGGATCTTTAGGGGAAAGTGGTAGTGTGGCTTTTATGTTTGAAAGGGTGGGGGAAGTAGAACTGGCGGGAAAATTAGAAGATAATTTAGAATTAGAGTTAATTGACAGTGGGGTTAAAGACCTTAAAGAGAATACAGTTATCAGCGAAGTAACTGATTTTGGCCGAGTGAGGGATAAAATTAAATCAATGAATTTAGAAATAATTGACTCAGGACTGGTTTATCGCTGTCAGAATCCAATAATGTTGAAAAGTGAAGAAGAAGTAGGAAAAATATTAGATTTGGTTGATGAATTGGAAGAAAATGATGATGTGGTTAATGTTTTTACAGGATTCGACTATGTCCAAAAGATTTAAATACTTTATTTCAGCCTTGTTTACCGGAGTTGGTTTTTATTTATACTTGATTTTACCAGTAGAATCAAGATATTTTGGTTTGATGCTTTTAGTGGCTTTGACGGCTTTTTGTTTTTGGTTTGGTTTAGGGATTGTTTTTGAAGGTAGTTTTGAGACTAGAATTATGGCCGCTTTATTGCCGATAATGTGGACCTTGGGTTATGGCTTGTTTACAGCTTTATTGCCTATAAATTGGTTGAACTTGATTTTTATTTCTCTGTTTTTTGGAGCAGTGATCTATGTTATGTTTTTAGTAGAAAATGTTTTTTTGGTGGCTATTGGTTATAAAACAGTACCTTTGTATCGGGCAGCTTACACGGTTAGTTTAATGACGATTTTATTGGTGTCTTTTTTACTTTTTGATAGTATGTTCTCTTTTCATCTCATTTTTTGGGTAAATATGCTAATTAGTGCTGGATTAGCTTTTTTGATTTTTAATTACCAATATTGGGCAATTGCCATTGAATTGCCCGACGATGGCAAAGAGAAAGGCCGCTGGCCGTATATATTAATTCCTAGTTTATTGTTGGTCGAGATGGTAGGTATTTTATCGTTTTGGCCAGTGGGAGTGTTTAAAGGCTCGGTATACCTGGTGGCCGGGATATATGTAGTTTCTGGCTTAATACAGGCAGAAATTAGAGATAGATTGTATAGGGGAGTGATCAGAACCTCGATTTATATGGGAGCGGCAGTGGCTTTGGCGGCAATTCTAGTGACTAATTGGGGATGAGGGAATAGATAAATAGTTTAATAGATTAGTAGATAAATAGAAAAAATACTACGGTGGGTAAAGAAGTAGGGGAGAGGCCTATAATATTATGTCTTATAATATTAATATTTTTCACATTATATCCTATAATTTTCACGGAGAATAATGATATACATTGATATAGTCTGTGTGGAAAACTATTTAGCAGTCGAGTGTATCACTTCTCAAAAGAGAGTAGGCCCGGAGAGAGGGGTAGGGGCAGAGTTAGATAAGCAGATTAATAGTTGAATAGTTTAATAGTTTAATAAGTAATAGCAGTGTGATGAGTGTGGTAATTAACTTACTCCCCACCGACAGGGTAGCCACTTTTACTATGTCGCACAATGTATCTTTTACGACTATAGTCAAGTGGGAAGTGGAGGGGAGGGGTAAAAAAAGGAAAAAAATAAATTCTAAATTCTAAAGTCTAAATACTTTATTATCTTTTTTGAACTTTTAAATAAAGTACTTAATTACTCTTCCGTCGACTTGGCCACCCCAAATTTGTCTTTAGCTTGAAAATTGCCAGTTGACACTTCCCTATCCCATTTTTCGAGGGGAATCATAAAAATATGCCTAAAATACCGTAAATTGTGCCTATGACCTCACCAGAGCCTCGTAAACACACGATTTTGGTTTTTGTATGTTAGGATTAGATATGGATTTAGATTTAGCGGTAGCCATCAGAAGATTTCTAGAACATTTAGAGATAGAGAAGAATTGTTCTAAACTGACAGTCAGAAATTACCAACACTATCTAGAGGTTTTGGAAAAGTATTTTAAGGCTCAAGGAAATGCAACTCCAATGGTTTCGGACATTAATCAAGATATTATCAGAAGTTTTAGATTATATTTATCTAGGCAAGCTGGAATTGATGGTGAAATGAAAATTGTGACTCAGGGATATTACGTTATTGCCTTAAGATCCTTTTTAAAATATTTAATTAAAAACGATTATCGGGTAATGCAGCCAGAGAAAATAGAAGTACCAAAGAATAAGGACCATTCTTTAAAGTTTTTGGATGGTGAACAAATGGAAAGATTACTAAACCAGCCATTGTTATCGACAAAAGTGGGTACTCGGGATCGAGCGATTTTGGAGTTATTATTTTCCACTGGACTACGGGTATCGGAACTAACGAGACTTAATCGAGATCAAATTAATCTAAATACCCGGGAATTTGGGGTTATTGGTAAAGGTGGTAAAGCCAGAGTGGTATTCATTAGTAAAAGGGCGGCAGTTTTTATGGATAAATACATTAAAAGTAGAAGTGATAAGGACAGACCATTGTTTATCCGTTACGGGGGCAAGAAAGAGATTATCACTGAGGAAGAAAAAATGAGATTGAGTCCCCGCTCGGTAGAAAGATTGGTAAAGCATTATGTGAGATTAGCCAAGTTGCCGGTGGATGCTACACCGCACACCTTACGTCATTCGATGGCTACTGATTTATTGAGGGCTGGTGCTGATTTGCGTTCAGTACAGGAATTGTTGGGCCACAAAAATATTGCCACGACTCAGATATACACTCACGTGACAGATGCCCGTTTACGTGAGGTTCACGAAAAATTCCATTCGGGGAATAAATAATGCCATGCCTGCCGGCAGGCAGGTGTGTAACAGGTGTGTCCTATAGTTTCAATGTTTTCTCGAGAGATAGGGTGAAAAGTATTTAGATGACTCCCCTAACCTATTGAATTAGTGTTTTTGCCCTAAATTAGGCGCTTATTGGATTTTACAAGCTGAATAGCAATCTAAGGCTTTGAGTGCTAATTTGAAAATATACTATGTATATATCCTATAACTTCAATATAGTTCTGGCCTATAATTTTTTAGGTGGCTCCCCTACTTCGCTTTCGGCTTTTAACACTGTCATGGCAGTGACCTTATCGTCGTTTTTTAACCTCATCAGGATAACGCCCCGAGTGTTGCGGGACAAGGTGGGAATGTTTTTTAAAGGCAGTTTAATAGTGACAGCTTTTTTAGAGACAAAAATAATTTGATCATCATTTTCGTTAACCACGACAGCGGCGGCTAAATTACCAGTTTTGCTGGTAAGATTAGCAATTTTTACACCCATACCACCTCGTTTTTGGAGAGGATAAAGATAAACATCACTACGTTTACCAACTCCGTTTTCAGTAATAACTAAAAGGTGGCGGAAAAATTTGTGACCTTTCTTTTCTTCTTTGGCGGCGACAATACTTTGAGGTAAAACATCAATACCAACAAGATAATCATTTTCCTTGAGAGTGATGCCGCGGACACCGCGAGTGTGACGGCCCATGGGACGACAATCGACTTCATTAAAGCGGATACATTTGCCGGCGTAAGTAGCCATAAAAACTTGGTCGTTTCCAGAAGTGAGACGGGCCCAAATTAGTTCATCATGAGGATCAAGCTTGATGGCGGCGAGGCCGGATTGACGAATATTTTTGAATTTTTCAATGGCAGTTTTTTTAATTGTGCCGTGTTTAGTGGCTAATAGTATATATTTGGCGGGATTATTTTTAGAGATTGGTAGAACGGTTTGAACGGTTTCACCTTGGATAATATTAACCAGGTTAATGACTGCTTGGCCTTTAGATTGACGACTGCTTTCATTGATATCCCAAACTTTGATTTTGAAAACCCGACCTTTATTGGTAAAAATTAAAAGATCGTCGTGAGTATCGACAAAAAGCATGTTTTCAACTTCATCTTCGGTTTTGGTAGCCATGCCCATGACACCAACGCCACCACGTTGTTGAGTGCGATACGTCTCCATGGGAACACGTTTAATGTAACCACCGCGGGTTAGAGTGACCAAGGTTGCTTCATTGGGAATTAAGTCTTCGTCACTAAAATCTTCGAGACCTTTAATATAAATTTTAGTTAATCGAGGGTCGGCATATCTTTCAGTAATTTCTTTGTTTTCAGATTTAATAACTTCAACCATTTTTTCAGGAACAGTAATAATGGCGGTTAAATAGGCAATATTTTTGGAAACTTCGTTATATTCATCGTCAATCTTTTGACGTTCGAGAGCGGCGAGACGACGAAGTTGCATTTCCAAAATAGCATTGGCTTGAAGATCAGTGAAGCCAAATTTGGCCATTAAATTATCTCGGGCATCGTCGGTGGACTTAGAAGCACGGATGGTTTTAATAACTTCATCGATAACGTCAAGAGCTTTTTTAAGGCCTTCTAGAATATGGGCTCGCATGTAGGCAGATTTAAGTTCAAAGATACAGCGGCGGCGAATAACAGTTTCCCGATGTCTCAAAAATAAAAGTAAAATTTGACGAAGGTTTAAAGTTTGAGGAATACCATTAACTAATGCCAAAAGATTGGCAGAATATGAAGATTGAAGAGCCGTATATTTAAAAAGCTTATTTAAAATAGCTTTAGGTTTACCGTTCTTTTTAATTTCGACAACAACACGAATACCATGACGATCAGATTCATCACGAAGATCGGAAATGCCAATAATTTTTTTATCGGTAACTAACTGAGCGATTTTTTGAATCATCTCGGACTTGTTAACCTGATAAGGAATTTCGGTAATGATAATTCTGATTTTGCCGGATTTGGTTTCTTCGATATTGGTTTTACCACGAAGAACAAATTTACCGCGGCCAGTATTATACATTTCTAAAATTCCGGTTTTACCGTAAATTTCACCAGCAGTGGGGAAATCTGGACCGGTAATAACTTTGGTTAAGTCGTCAATAGTAGCGGTGGTTTCAAAAGTAAAAGAAAGTTTTTCTAGTTCACGAACTGGTTTCAAAACTATTTCTTGAGTGCTGAGATGTTTTTCTAAAAGAGAATTAATTTCAAGCTCTTTTTCAATTTTTTCTAAAGAAGCGTGATCCAAAATAAAATCTAATCCACTACATAATTCTTTTAAATTATGAGGTGGAATTTTAGTGGCCATACCGACAGCAATACCATCAGCACCATTAAGAAGCAAAGCAGGAATCCTAGTGGGAAGGACATCAGGTTCTTTTAAAGTAGCATCAAAATTATCTACCATTGGGACAGTGTCTTTATCAATGTCCATAATCATTTCTGGAGCAATTTTACTTAATTTAACCTCGGTGTACCGCATGGCGGCTGGAGGATCGCCATCAATAGAACCAAAATTTCCTTGACCATTAACTAAAGTGTATCTTAAGGAAAAACCCTGAGCCATTCGAACCATAGAACCGTAGACGGCCATATCGCCGTGAGGGTGATATTTACCTAAAACTTCACCGACAACCTTGGCGGATTTAGTAAAATGACCACCGGGAGTAAGACCCATTTGATCCATGGCATACAGAATACGACGGTGAACTGGTTTTAAGCCATCACGAACATCGGGTAAGGCTCGAGCGACAATAACTGACATGGCATAATCTAGGTAAGATTTTTCCATTTCGGGAACGATATCGATATCGAGAATCTTTCCGGCATTATTGATAAAGGCGGGAGTATCACTAACCATAGTATTTTTTTGTGTATCTATTGGCATTTTTTTATATATCTAAATTAGCAAGATGAGCATGAGTAACGATAAATTTTTTGCGAGGGGGAACTTCTTCACCCATTAAAATTCTAAAAGTTTCGTCAGCCTTTTCAGCATCGGCAATAGAAATTCTTTTTAATTGTCGAGTTTCAGGATTCATAGTAGTTTCCCAAAGTTGTTGAGGATTCATTTCACCTAAACCTTTATAACGTTGTTGGTCATAACTTTTAGAAGTATCAATAGTTTTTAAATAGATATCTTTATCTTCGTCGGTATAAACATATTTAACTTCTTTGCCTTGTTTGATTTTATAAAGAGGTGGCATAGCAATATAAACATAACCGTGTTCAATAAGGCCGGGTAGATGACGGAAGATAAAAGTTAATAAAAGAGTGGCAATATGGGCACCATCAACATCAGCATCAGACATTAAAATTATCCGATGGTAACGAAGTTTTTCAATATTAAAAGTATCACCGATGCCCATACCCAAGGCAATAATAAAATCTTTAAGTTTATCAGAATTAACGATTTTATCGAGGCGCATGCCTTCGGTATTGAGGGCTTTTCCCCAAAGAGGCAAAATGGCCTGAAATTTGCGATCACGACCTTGTTTGGCGGAACCACCGGCAGAATCACCTTCGACAATATAAATTTCACATTCTTCAGGTTTTTTACTTTGACAATCGGCCAATTTTCCAGGAAGTCCCATGGAATCAAAGGCACCTTTACGCATAATGGCATCTTTGGCGGCTTTGGCGGCTTTGCGAATTTGAATGGTTAAAAGTGCTTTGCTAATAATAGCTTTGGCAGTGTCAGGGTGTTCTTCAAAATAAGTATCAAGTTGTTCACGGACAATTTTAGAAACAATGGGTTGAACTTCGGAATTGCCCAATTTACCTTTTGTTTGACCTTCAAATTGAAGATCTTTACTACCCATTTTGATGGAAAGAGCGGCAGTTAAACCTTCACGGACGTCATCGCCAGTGATGGAGTCGTCCTTGTTTTTAATCATTTCTTTGCGCTCGGCGTAGTCTTTGATGGATTTAGTTAAGGCAATTTTAAAACCGGTTAGATGGGTACCACCCTCGTGGGTGTTGATAATATTGACAAAAGATGGAGTGTTTTCCTGGAAGGAATCATTATATTGAATAGCGACTTCAACATCGACGCCGTCGCTAGCACCATGGATATAGATAGGTTCGTGGACAACAACTTTATTTTTATTTAGTTCTCGAAGTAGGGATAAAATTCCACCTTCAAAATAATAGTGGTGCTCAGAGTGAATTCGCTCATCATAAAAATGAAAATAAATTTTGCTAGTAAGATAGGCACGATCTTTAAGTGATTTAATGATAACTTTGTTGTCAAATTCGAGAGTTTCTTTAAAAATTTCGGGATCAGGATAAAAAGTGGTGGTGGTACCACTGATATTTTCGTGAATAATATCTTTTAATTTATCGATTTTAGTTTCAGGAATAGTGGTTAATTTAGTTTTAACTATACCTTGGGAAAATTCCATGAAATATATTTTATTATCGCGACGGATTTCAACTTGGTAGAGATTCGAGAGGGCATTAACACAGGCAGCACCAACACCGTGAAGACCACCGGAAACTTTGTAAGCAGTACCTTCGAACTTTCCACCGGAGTGGAGAGTAGTCATAATGACTTCCAAAGCGGGTTTTTTGTATTTAGGCATAATATCGACAGGGATACCGCGACCGTCGTCGGCGACGGTAGCAGAATTGTCGGGATGGATAATAATCCAAACATTTTTAGCAAATCCGGCCAAGGCTTCGTCAATAGAATTATCGATAATTTCGGTTAAACAATGATGTAAACCATGAGTGTCGGTGGAACCGATGTACATAGCGGGACGTTTACGAACTGGTTCAAGACCTTCGAGGACGACAATTTGTTCACCGGTATATTTTTGATTATCAGGCATAATTTAAAAAAAACGAAAAATCCTAAAGTCTAAAACCTAAAAATGTAGAATATTTAGGAACAAATTCATTGTAGCAGATATAAATAGCTTAACAAGAAGCAAATTATGTGGAAAGATAGGATAAAATTATTGATAAAATTGTATCAAAATAGGTCAAATTATGGGTCCATTTATGCCCCAATTTAGGGCAGATTTTTTGTGGTAAAATGGGCTTAGTGACAGAAAAAAACACAACACCTTTCATAGGTGAAACAAAAAGAGTAACACTTTACAATGTTTTGTCAGATTTAACAGAAAAACAGATTGAATGGCTAAAAATTATTGGTCATCGAGTGGAAACTGTTGAAGAAATTAATGCTCGGGGAGGAAAAATACTTACGGGAGCGGTGACTCAGCTAAGACTAACACTTTGAAGCAGCATCGAAGGCAATAACGGCAGTAGCGACGAGAACATTCATGGAGACGTTGATGCCGTACATAGGAACTTCAATTATTTGGTCGCACATTTTTTGAGTCTCTTTGGAAATACCATACATTTCACTGCCGGCGACTATGGCTAAGGGAAATTTATATTTAGATTTTTGATAATTAACACTATTTTCCCCCTGTTCACAGGCAACTATTTCGAAACCCTTTGCCTTTAATTTTTGCAAACACTCCCCTACTTTATTGAATTGTTCCCAGGGAACCCATTTCCAGGTGCCAATTGAGGCACGGTGAATTTTTAAATTGGGAGGAGTGACTACGGAGCCGCATAAATAAATTTTTTCGACACCCAGGGCATCAGCCAGGCGGAAAAAAGAACCGATGTTGTAGGTATCTAAAACATTATCTAGAACTAAAACAATTGGCTGGCGTTTAATCTGGTCACGATTAATTAAAGCTTTTTTTTCATTACTAGTTCTTAGCTGTTTTGAATTGAGACGACTCCCCTGCCTGCCGGCAGGCAGGCCTACCCTAGATTTGCGAAGTTGATGTGAGTTGAGTTTCATAATTTTTTGCCAACGAATCTAATTAAATTTTTGATACTGTCTTTATATGTTTCTCCATTTTCATCTAGAATATTGATTTGGTATTTATCCCCTATTAATCGGCGAAAATATTCTATTGAAAAAAATCTTTTCTTAATACCGACAGGACTGAGAAAATATTCTTCTTCAATCTTTTCTGATTCGACAACTTCTGGATCATTAATTGTATTAACAAAAATGGCCAATATACTATCCTTTTTTAAAATTCTATGGATTTCATTAAATAATTTTTTTGTTGTTTCATTGTCAAAATAATGAAGCGATAAATGCGAATAAACAATATCAAAAGAAGAATCATCAAAAGGTAATGTCTTGGTTAAATCAACATTTTTATAATTGATTTTTAAATTTTTAGATCTGTTTTGGGAGATATCTAAAGCATCTTGGGTAAAATCAGTACTAGTAACTTGAAAGTTGTTTTCAGCAAAGAAACGACTGTCTTGTCCTTGACCGGCCCCAAGATCAATTAATTTCCCATTTTTAGGTAATAATTTTATTATTTGTTCAGCAAAAATGGTTGGTTTTGTAATCCAATCAAAAGAAGAATATTTTTGATGTTGTTTTTGCCAATAATCTTGTGGATTCATGTATATATATTTTACCTCAAAAAATACCTTAATTTAGGAATAAAAATTTGGGTGGTGGAATTTGTTTTGGTACAACGTGCCTATTTGGGTTTTTGTAGAGACGCCCCGCGGGGCGTCTCTACAGGGAAATTCCGATGGCTAGATTTAAAACGAAAAGTTTTTGAAACAACCGATGTTATTTTGAATAATTAAACATTATGAAATTTAATGAGACGCCATATATGGCGTCTCTACAGGGAAAATCCGATGGCTTTAAATTAAAAAAATACAAAATTACCACACAATGGCTTATTAAAATTTATTTTTTAGTTGCAGCCGCCGGCGGCGGGAGCGGTACCGGTAATATCATTGAGAATAGTTTTACATTCATTGGGACTTTTTTGAAAAGAGGCGCAAAGAGCAGCTTTAATGACATTTGGGGTGCGGAATTGACTTTGGTTCGCGATTTTGTCGCCGATTTTGAGAGTGCCATTTTGAACATTAGCGGCTTGAGGAGGGAAGACAACATTATTGATGAGAAGTGATGGGGAACTAGAAATATTATTCTGGGTAGTCAAGGCAATTTCTTTTTCAATTAAATTGATCCCCTCTTTGTTAAAACATTCAGTAATTTTAGTGGTATCTAGACCAGCGGATTTGGCTTGATCTTCCCAACAGGAGTCGGCATTTTGAGCGGTACAGTTTTTATTAATGTTGGCTACAAAATTCCACCATTGAGTTTTGTCAGTACTTTGATTCCAGGCACAAATTTCCCGGACATCTTGATTGGCTTCTTGACGACCATGAAGAGAAGAATATATGCTACCACTTTGGGACTTAATATAATTATTTTCATCCTTACATAAGGCTAAACTTGCGGTGACTGTTTTTTGACATTCGGCAATAGTAGTAAAGTATTTGTTTTGAACATAAGCGGCGCATTGAGCGGGATCGCCAGAGCTATTTTTACAGGTACTATCGAGATCAGTAACTTTTTCAAAAATATAATGTGGAGTAATGTCAACTTTATTTTTAAGTAAATCAAAAATTGGACGGAGAATAGTTTCCATTTGATTGCCATAAGGACAAAAAGCCATGACGAAAAATTTGAGTTCTGGTTTTTGAGTTTTTTTAGCAGCAAAAGTGGTGGTAACAGTGGTTGTTTTTGAAGAAGTACTTTTTAATTTACTCCAGGCGTAACCAGAATAAAAGGAAAGAATTAAAAGTAAAAGAATAAAGACAAAAACAATAGGAGTAAAAATTTTGATTGAGGTGGGAATTTTAGCTATTTTCATTATTTTTCTTCAACAATAGAAATAGCGCCGACGGGACAGGAAGTTACAGCAGTTTTAACAGCTTCGGTGATAGTTTCTGGTTGTTGTTTGACCTTGGCTTTATAAATAGTAGTATCCATTTCAAAGGTAGTGGGATCAATTAAGGGGCAAGTATTACAACCGATACATTTATTTTGATCAAGAAGGACTTTAAATTTTGGCATATGGAAGATTATAACAAAGAATCTTTTAAATATTTTTTATAAAAGTCACCAGAAGAAATAATGGCCTCGAGAAGCATTTTAATTCTATCTTCGGCCTCGTCACGCGACAAATACTTTATTTTGTTTGGAAAATAGTGAAAAATTTCATTACGGCCGTATTTCCAGGCGGTCCAAAGTTTTTCGGCGAGTTCCTCCCCTTCTTCGTTAAGATTGGCTAATTTTTGATAAATAGAAAATCTTTTGTAACGAAGGAAAGGGTTTAATGTTT
>JBAZWK010000011.1:0-25772 GCA_041660365.1 Candidatus Shapirobacteria bacterium
GAAACGGAGGAATATTTCCACTCCGATAAAATTGGCACAGTCAAAACTGTTGATGTTACCCAAGATTATTTTAAAGATATCTTAGCGAGGCTTCCAAATCGTTCAAAAATAAAAATATTAATTGATCCCAGTCATACTACTGCTGGGATTTTAGCTCCCGCCCTTTTTAAACAAGCAGGCTTTGAAGTAGTTGAAAAACATTGCAATATTGATGGTTCTTTTCCACTTGGAACTCCAGATCCGACCGAATCTATGGTTGCTAAAAGACTGTCTCAAGAAGTTGTTGAAGCAGGTGCTGATATTGGTTTCACATTTGATGCTGATGGTGATCGTCTTGGTATTGTTGATGGTCATGGTGGCATTATTTGGAACGATGTTTTAGTGGCAATTTTTACTATGGATGTTCTCCAAAAGCATCCTGGTGCCAAGATTATGTACAACACCCTTTGTTCAAAAATAGTTGAAGATACCATTGCCAAGTCTGGTGGTGTCCCCTTTATGTGGCGTACTGGTCACTCATTTCTAAAGAAAAAAAATCAAGAAGTAAAGGCTGCCTTTATTGGTGAACTTTCAGGTCATTTTTTCTTTTCAGCAGATTTCTATAATCATGACGATGGTTTATATTCTGCCTTAAGAGTGGTTGATTTCCTTTCTCGAGATGGACATTCACTGGCTGAAGTCGTGGCTTCTCTTCCAAAATATATCTCTTCTCCAGAAATAAAAATTGGTTGTCCTGATGATAAAAAAGTCGCTCTAATGCCCATTATTGCCGAGCAGTTAAAAAAAGATTATCCTATCGCAGATATTATTGACGATGAAAGAGCAGGAGATGGCGTTCGTTTAAATATGCCGTCGGAAATGTTTGTTGTTCGTTATTCCCAAAATGGACCATATTTAACTGTTAAATTTGAAGCCCAAACAGAAGAAAAATATCAAGAACTAAGGCAATATATTCTAAAAACTCTAAAGCTTTATCCAGAAATTAATTGGTCTGAAGGTACCAATTTGGAAAGTCTAGAATAAAAATGTCTTTCATAAAAGTCTCATCATTTGGGGCCTACTTAACTTCTTGGATTATTGAGGGTAGGGAAGTTTTATATCAGGGTACTGAATTAAAACGTACTGGTATCCCTTTTTTGTTCCCTAATTTTGACGCCGGTGCTCCTTTGCCTAGTCATGGTTTTGGTCGAGTCAGTAATTGGCAGCTTATAAAAAATTCCCCAGATTGCGTTCAACTTCGTTTAACAGAAAACGATATTACACCTGAATATAGGCAGATTTATCCCTATAAATTTATCGCTGATTTAAAAATTACTACTAAAAATAATCAATTAGATTATTTACTAGAAGTTAAAAATTTAAGTTTAAAAAAGTTACCTATTTCTCCCGGTCTTCACCCATATTGGCCGGTAAAACACGAAGAAAAATCTAAAATTAAATTAACAAATTTCCCTCAATTTAATCCAGCTTCTGTTAATTGGGATACTAATCCGCCAAATTCTTTATACGACTTTAAAGACGAACTTACGGCCAATTTTCCGGAATATCAATTAATAATCAAAGATCTTTCCTATAATTTTTCTCATCTCCAAATTTGGTCGCAGAATACTACTTTTCCCGATTTTAATTATGTCTGTTTCGAACCGGTCACTCGTCCGCCAAATGGAATTAATACTGATCCCATATTAATTAATCCCAATAGTAAGGCCAAATTTCATCTTCAATTTCAAATTATTTTTCCGTAATTAAAGTCCCAATTTTTTCGCCTAACAAAATTTTTTCAATATTTTCTAATTTATCAGCGTCAAAAACTATAATCGGAATTTTTTCATGCTGACACAAAGCAAAAGCGGTCGCATCCATCACTGTTAAACCCTTTTCTAAAGCATATTGATAAGTTAAAGTTTCAAACTTTGTCGCATTGCCATTTTTCTTGGGATCACAATCATAAACTCCGTCCACGTTACTGCCTTTTAATACCACCTCACACTGTAGTTCACTGGCTTTTAGGGCCGCAGCCGAATCGGTGGTAAAAAATGGATTACCCGTCCCTCCGGCCAATATTATAATTCTGCCTTTTTCTAAGTGATGCAAAGCCCTTCTTCTGATAAACGGTTCGCAAACTGACACTACGTTAACTTCTGACATCACTCTGGTTTGCGCCCCTAGTTTTTCTAATTCGCCTTGTAATGCTAAGGCATTAATGACAGTGCCAAGCATTCCCATATAATCAGCTTGCACCCGATCAAAATCTCTTTCTTTAACAGTTCGACCCCGAAAAATATTTCCGGCTCCAATTACAATAGCCAAATCGATGGGATACTTTTTCTTCAAATCAATTAAATATTTAGCAATTTTTGCAATTGCTTCAAAGTCAACTCCTTCTTTCTTTTCACCACCGAATAATTCCCCGCTTAGTTTGAGTAAAATCCTTTTATATTTTAACTCCATCTCTTTTGTAGTTTATACTAAGAGTCATGAAATGGAAACAAGTGCTTATTTTTGTTTTAGTGGTCTCTCTTTTTCCTCTCGCCACTTTTTTTTATTTTCAAAACCGTTATCAAAAAATAGTCGTCACCTCAAATAAAAATTTAGCTGTCTCTCCTACAATTACTCCAACACCAGATCCTGACAAAACTTTTTCTATTTTACTTTTAGGTTATGGCGGCGCCGGTCATGATGGTCCATTTTTAACTGACACCATAATTTTAGCTAGAATTAATCCTAAGTTACAAAAAATAGATTTAATTTCTCTTCCTCGCGACCTATGGGTCAATATTCCCACTAGTGATATTGCCAGTGTTTCGGCTAAAATTAATAGTGCCTATACCATTGGAATTCAAGATGAAAAATATTCCAACAAAGCTATCGAATTTACCGGTAAGGCTGGCGGTGGAGAATTATCCAAATATATTGTTTCTCAAGTCACCGGAATTAGCCCCGATTATTTTTTAGCCGTCGATTTTTCCGGTTTTACTAAAATTATTGATCAATTAGGTGGTATCGATATAAAAGTTCTTAAAACTTTTGATGATGAATTTTATCCTCTCAATATTGGTGCTTCTGATACCTGTGGAAAAAACCCAGATGAAATTAAATCACTTGAAGCCACTATGTCGGGGGACAAATTGGATCAACAATTTACCTGTCGTTACGAACATCTCCACTTTGATAAAGGTCTAGTTCATATGGATGGCGCGACGGCTTTAAAATATGCCCGTTCCCGCCACTCAAGTACTGATGGCGGTGATTTTAACCGCTCTGAACGCCAGCGTTTGGTCGTCGAAGCCGTTAAAAATAAGGTAATTTCACTTAATTTTTTCAGCAAAATAATTCCTGTCGTCAATACTCTCAGTAGTCATTTAGTCACCGATATTGATTTAAAAAGTATGGAATTATATTTAGCTCGGGCTTCCGAATTTTCTCAATATAAAATTAATTCTCTGGCGATTACCGATCAAAATTACCTAAAGATGGGCGTTAGTAAAGACAGTCAATCAATTTTAATGCCTAAACTTGGCGAAAATAATTTTACCGATATTCAAACTTATTTAAAAGAAAATTAAACTGTCGGTACTGCTGTTGGCACACTTGTTGGAACTGTTGTTGGTTCAATTGTTGGGATAACAGTTGGAGATGTCGTTGGCACTGCAGTCGGAGTATTTGTTGGTGTTGGAGTAGAACTGGTGCTTGAGGTCGGAGTGGCCGTTGGCACTTTTGTTGGCTTCGCTGTTGGTTCTGGAGTATCTGCCGGAAAATCAGTTGGCGTTGGCCCTGCAGTTGGAGTTATCGAAGGTTCAACTTCTGTAACTTGATCTGTCACTATTTCAATTATTTTTTGGTCATTTTTCGAGTTATACCAAATTAGTCCCATCAAATTAATTAATATAAAACCGCTCGTTGCCAAAATAATATAAATAGTTTTTTTAGGTAAACTTCTGATTTTATCTATAATTTTCATAAGTCTTATTCTACCACTAGCGATATAATAGCTAAATGAATTATGAACCAGATCAAAAAATATTAGACAATTATGCCGAGGTGATGGTCAATTATGCCCTTAACAATGGTCGGGGAGTCAAAGCCGGGGAAGTGGTTTTTCTCCAGGTTCAGGAATATGCCAAACCACTTTTAATGGCTATTTATCGAGCACTTTTAAAAGCTAAAGCCCACCCGGTTGTGGAATTTATTCCGGACGAATTGCAAAAAGATTTTTTTACTTTAGCCGACGACTCTCAAATAAATTATTTTCCCGCCCATTTTTATAAAGGCAAAATCAGACAAGCTAATCATTTTTTGAGTATTATTGCCGAAACTGACAAACACGAATTGGAAGGCATCGACCCTCAAAAAATTATGCAGCGGAACTTGTCCTTAAAACCTTATCGTGATTGGCGGAATAAAAAGGAATCCCAGCATAAATTTTCCTGGACTTTAGCCCTTTATCCTACGCCAGCCATGGCCAAAGAAGCTGGTCTGCCATTAAAACAGTGTTGGCAGCAGGTGATCAAATCTTGTTATCTAGACGATTCAAATCCAGTCAAACGTTGGCAAGAAGTCCAAAATGATATGGATTTATTTAAGAAAAAATTAAATAAACTACCAATTGATCATCTCCGAGTTGAGTCTCAAAACACTGATTTAATTATTGGCCTAGACAAAAACCGTCAATGGTTGGGAGGCGAAGGTTGTAATATTCCTTCTTTTGAAATTTTTATTTCTCCTGATTGGCGCCGCACCGAGGGTTATATTAGTTTTGATCAGCCACTTTATCGTTATGGTAACGTTATTAAAAATATCTATTTAGAATTTAAAAATGGCCTCGTCGTCAAATCTAAAGCCACGGCCGGAGAAAATCTTTTGCAAAAAATGATTGCCACTAAAAATGCTGACAAGGTGGGGGAGTTCTCTTTAACTGACAAAAATTTTTCCCGCATTAATAAATTTATGGCCGAAACTTTATATGATGAGAATTTTGGTGGAAAATACGGTAATACTCATATAGCTCTTGGTGATTCTTTTCACGAATCATATTCCAAAAATCCAAAAAATATTAAAGATTCTCAGTGGTCGGAGATGGGATTTAATGATTCAGTCATTCACACTGATATCATTGCCACCACCAACCGTACTGTCACTGCCTTTTTAACTGACGGCACTCTGAAAATTATTTATCAAAACGGTCAATTCAATCTTTAGTTTTTGTTTTCAAGTTCTAAACATATATCATTTAAAAACAAATCTTGATTAAGGATCAGATATTTACTGGTTATACTTTGCAATAATTGAAAAACCTTGTGTGGCAATATATCAAATTTTACGGCAATTTCATTAATATTATTACCTTCTTTAAAAAACATTCTTCCAATTTCCATTTCATTGGGACTTAGATCCGGAACTAATTCATACCAAAGCTTTTCATTATTACCAGATAATTTCATTTTCTCTCTAAGAAAAGTTACAGTTCTTCTTAAAATAATATTTTCAACCTCAAGTTCTTTGCCTTTTTTGTCGCGCAAATTCGCTTTTTCACTATGTAAGCTTCTAGTATCTGGAAGCATATTTAAACTTTCTTCAGGATTATTCTCCGCTGTTTCTTTTTCAAAAACTTTTAAAGCCATCAAAGGATCAGCCTTAATTAGTTCCAGGTTTTCAGAATTATTTCTTTCTTTTAATACTAATTTTGCAATCCTACCAGTTTTTTCACTATCAATATTATATTTTACGATAATATCCGCCACTATATTTTGAAGCAAATATTGTCCGGGTAACTCTTCAACTATCGCTCTAAGTTTTGCGGGATTAATTATTCCATGTCCTTCATGTCCGCCGCCAGCGCCGACCCTTACTTTTTTAATTAATTCCGGATCGGCATTTTCCGCCGCTTTTGTATTTTGATAAAGCACAGACAATGTTTGATTCCATTTCTTTGCCTTTTTTGTTGCCCAATCTCTAGCTTCACTTATTTCTTCATTGCTTAAACCAAGATTTGATCTATTTGTTTCAGAACGAACCGCAACTGAGACTATTTGTGATAAAGTAAGACCCATTTCAAACCATTTTGTTTGTTCGTATGATTTTTGCATCCAAGTAATCAATCTGGTAAATGAAATACTTCTAACCGAACTCACTGCTAGTACTCTTAAATCAAACATTTCTTCATCATCACATCCATATAAAACGATCGCATCCAAATATTGTGTCTTTCCAGTAATCAGTTCATCAAGTTTTTTAACAGAGCCTCTGTGAAAACCATCAATCACATCATAAACTACTTCATCGTCTAATATTCTAGCTCTTAAAGTTACTGGTGATATTTGTCCACGATCACCATCCATTGAAGCTTTTAATTCGTCTCGGTGATCTTCATCAACTATACTGTCTTCCAAAAATACTTTACTAATTGGTATTGACTCACGCCTTTGATGTTTTATGCCCATTTCAATAATTTCTCTTGGGTTTAATTCATTCAGAATATTTTTATTTGTTTCACTATTCATCGCCATTATGTAAATAATATTTTTTTGCTTCTCGAATTATCTCTGACTATTTTTAAAGCCGTAACCTCTAATTGTCTTATCCTTTCTCTAGTTATTTTAAATTTAGTACCCAATTCATCTAATGTATAAAATTTTCCATTAACTAATCCATAACGAAGTTCTAAAATAAGTTTTAATCTTGGTTTGTCATTCAAACATTCCAATAACTCTCGAATATTTTCATTCGAAATGTTTTCTTCAACCTGATTTTGAATATTAACTGTTTTATCCTCTACAAAATTTTCCAGCTCTGATTCGTCATCATCACTGTTTATTGACTCATCTAAAGATTGCATACATATATTGTTATTAGACAAACAAGCTCTGATCTTTTTTTCACTTAGTTCCAAATACTCAGCAATTTCCGTTATTGTTGGATCTCTATTTAATTTTTGAAACAACATAGTTTTTGTTTTGTCTATCATTCGCTTGGTATCTAATTGATGTACGGGAACTCTAATTGTTCGTCCCTCATCAGAGATACCTCTAAAAATAGCCTGTCTTATCCACCAAACTGCATAAGTACAAAATTTATTATCATAGTTTGGGTCAATTTTTGCTGCTGCTTTTAATAATCCAATATTTCCAAATTGAACTAAATCTAAAAACTCTACTCCTCTATTTGTATGTTTTGTCGCCTCTTTTACTACTAAACGATAATTTTTGGAAACTAATTTTTCATATGCTTCTCTTGATTCATCCGTTAAAACCATATTTTCCAATGTCCTTTCACCATTACCCTTAAAGGTTCTTCCTTCATCAATTTTTCTAATCAAAAGTATTTCCTCCGGCCGTGGCAGTAATTCATGACCGGCCTCGTATTCATATCTGGCTTCTAAATTGTCAGCTGGAATTAAAAGACCCTTATCAACTTTTGAATTTAAATCTTCTTTACCCATTATTTTATTTTTTATTTTATTCTGGGCAGAATGTGTTAGATATTACCACAAAAATGACATCATTAATATAGTCCAACGAGATTAATGTATAATCAATTAATTCATTAATTTTTAAAAAAAATAAATCTATGGCATTCAGCATCAATATGGCAATTATTACCGGCAACGTTACCCGTGATCCGGAATTAAGATATACCCCCTCTGGTTCGGCAGTTTGTAGTTTTGGTGTTGCTACTAATCATTCTATTAAAAGAGGCGAGCAATGGGAAAATGTCCCCACTTTTCACAATATTGTTGTCTGGGGTAAACAAGCCGAGTATATTTCTAATAATGTCAAAAAAGGTGTTAAAGTTTCTTTAACCGGCCGTATTGATAATCGTCAATATGACGCTAAAGACGGTACTAAAAAATATATTAGTGAAATTGTGGCCGACAATGTTATTCCTTTTACCGATCGCCGTCCCAGTGAAGAGGGTCAAAGTGCTGATACTAATGTTAATCAAGAAGCTCCCGCCGCTACAGAAGATAAGGTCGAAGATATCATCATTCCCGACGAGATGCCGTTTTAATTTAAACTACTGCTTGCCATTTAATTAGGTTTTTTGAGACTAAATCACGGGTTCGGTTAACTATAAAATCACTCACCTCAATATTTTTTAGTATTTCCCAATTATGATCGAGACGGATTCTTTTCCAGCCTAATTGATCATATAAAGTTTTCGCCCCATTAATTGTTATGGCATTAATCAAAATTCCATTTTGAATATTTTCACGCAGTTCATCGTCAATACTAAATAAAACATTTTTTGCGATTCCCTTTTGTCTGTATTTAGGTTCGACATAAATTTCGTTTAAAAATGCCCAGTCTAATCTAAATGGTTCATTAACTTGAAATTTAACCAGTGACATCCTTCCCACTTTGTTTTGTCCATATAAAATCTTATACTTTTCCAAGTAACCCAATCCAACTTCAAATATGTTTTCCAATTCTATATTTGATTTCATGTGGCTCAGTGACGCTGCCGGGAGTCGAACCCGGGTTAGTAGAATGAGAATCTACTGTCCTAACCACTAGACGATAGCGCCAATGTTGTACAATTAAATCAGATGAATTTTAACAAATATCGGCCTCAATTGCTCTTATTATTGATAACTTTTCTCTCTTCAGCCTTAATTTGGCTGGCTTTTTATAAAAATTTACCTCAGAAATTAGGCTTCCCTAATACTTCTTTGGAGGCAGTTTTTGCCAATTACGACGGCCCCAATTATATGGTGGTGGCCAAATGCTGGTACCAAAAGGACTGTATTGCTAAAAACTTCTCCTTACCCTTGCCCTTGGAATATTATCCCGCCCATCTGCCCGGTTTTCCATTATTAATCAAATATTTTTCTTTTTATACCAATACCCCCAAAGCCATGCTTCTGGCGACCATGTTTGGTTCTTTGTTGCTTACTTTAGTTTCTTACTATTTTTATAAAGGTTTTTTCAAAGAAAAAACGGCTTTTTGGATTACTTTTTTAACTATCTTTTTTCCCGCCCGTCTTTTTGTTTTGCGTCTGGTCGGTGCCCCGGAAACTTGGTTTTTAAGTTTTATTTTATTATCGATTATATTTTTTCGAAAAAAGAAATTTTGGCCCTCGGCCATTTTTGGCATTTTGGCCCAGCTTTTAAAAAGCCCCGGAATTCTCCTTTTTGCTGCCTATTTTTTGCTGGCGTTTTTTGATTATTTAAAAACTAAAAAAATCGATTGGCGCTATTTAATTTATTTAATTATCCCCTTATCGGCCATCGGTATTTTTTACTATTATTACCTACAAACAGGGGATTTCTTCGCTTATTTTCATACCGGCGATAACATTCATCTGACTCCCTTTCCCTATCAAGTTTTTGTCAGCACTCGAGCCTGGATCAACACTATTTGGCTTGAAGATGTTATTTATATTTTTGCCCTTTGTTTTTTTGCCGTCGCCAAATTATGGAAAAAATTTAAAATCGATATTTTATTTGTTTTCCCTTTAATTTTTACTATTGCCAGTGTTTTTGTCGCCCATCGTGACATCAGCCGCTATATGGTTCCTGTTTATCCATTTGTCTTTCTCGCTTTTGGTAAAAAGATTTCTCAATCAAAAGCTAGATTAATATTCTTTCTTTTAATTCCCGCCGTTATTCTTTATGCCCTTAATTTTGTTATCGGCAATACCGCTCCCATCACCACCTGGGCCCCATATCTCTAAGAACTTTTTATCTTTCCTTCTTGTCTGACATAATACTTTCCACAATGTGGTTTACCTGCTCCGTGGTTTTTAGTTAATTTTCTAAAAATTTCGGCATTCGTCATCCCGGGAACTATATTTTCCTCTACAGAAATATCACCAAATTGTTTTAATATTCTTCTTAAAATCGGCAACTGAGTTTCCTCTGCTAAATGTTTTAAAGTTTCACTCATTTCTTTAAATAAATTTTTCCGTTTTCCTCAAATATTAAACTGTTTAAAGACATTAGAGTAATTTTAGTATTCATCTCGACTACGTTATTGTCTAATTTTAAACATAGTTCGTCAATGCTCAATGCTTCAATTTTTAACAGTTTTATAATCTCGTTTTCAAGTGGATCTAAACTTTCAAATAAATTTTCCTGAAAATTTATTGTTTTATTTTCGGTGATATCTGCGGCTGATATGGTTATTAGTCCAAAATTATTTCTAATTAAATAATTGCAGCCCTCGGCGATACTATTATTAATTTGTCCGGGAATTACATAAACTTTTTTACCCTGTTCTCGTCCCATTCTGGCCGTAATTAGCGATCCTGATTTCATTCCTGCCTCGACTACTAAAACTCCTAAAGTAGACAATCCAGCCACAATTCTGTTTCGTTGGGGAAAACTCCATAAAGTTGGTTGAAAATCAGCCTCATATTCGGAAATTACCAAGCCGCCATTTTCTAAAATTTCGCTATATAAATTGCCATTTTCAGGTGGCGCCAAAATATCTAAACCACCACCCAAAACGGCTACTGTCTTGCCGCCAAATTCCACACATTTTTGATGTGCTTCGGTATCAATACCATACATAAATCCCGAAATTACCGTAATTTTATTAGCCACCATTTCTGGCATAAATTTAGCTACCACTTCCTTTCCATAACGGCTCATTCGCCGGCTGCCAACAATCGCCAAACTTTTTTCAAAAATTTTTTCCTCCCAATTACCTCGATAAAATAATTTTTCCGGAACGTTTTTTATGACCTTTAATTGTTTCGGAAAATCTTTTCTTTCAATAATCTTTATCGGCCATTTTTTCCAATTATTCATATTTAGATTTTAGGCTTTAGAATTTAGGATTTTTTATTCTATGTTTTCGTAATAATTTATTTCTTCTCCCAAAATACACACCGCGTCAATTCGGTATTTTTCAAATAATTTCGCCATTTTTTTATTTTCATATAAATAACTTTCGGCACTTCTTTTTACTTGCCAAATCTTCTTTTTATCAATCATTTCTTCCGGAATCCCTAAACGGTCGTCGCTTTTATATTTCACTTCCACAAATACTAGCCAATCATTATCGCTCATAATTAAATCAATTTCCCCAATTTTATTTTTATAATTTGCCTCGATAAAAACAAAACCCTTTTTAATTAAAAACTCTTTAGCGATATTTTCTCCGTATCTTCCCTTGTGATAATTTTCTTCTTTTGTTTTCATTTTAAATTTTAGACTTTAGGCTTTTTTTAAATTCGTAATTCGTAATTGTTAATTTGTAATTATTTTTATTCCCCCGTCCTCACCCGATACTGTAACGCTTCGGCAATGTGAGAATCTTTAATATTTTCCGAATTGCTTAAATCAGCGATAGTTCTGGCCACTTTTATTAGTCTAAAATAAGTTCTGGCCGATAACGAAAATTTATTTACTGCCTGCTTTAGGATTAAATTTGCACTATCTTCTAATTTGGCAAATTCCTTTAAATGTTTATTTTTCATGTCAGCATTGCAATAAATTCCCTTAGTATTTTTAAATCTATTTTTTTGAACCTCTCGGGCAGCAATCACCCTTTTTCTAATTTTTTCCGATCTCTCTCCTACATATTTATCCTGGTTAATCATCAATTTATTCACATCCACCGAGGGGACATTTAAATGTAAATCAATTCTATCTATAATTGGCCCGGACAACTTTTTTTGATAATTCATAATTTGATGAATATTACATTTACATTCTTTTTTCTCGTCGCCTAAATAGCCACACGGGCAGGGATTGGCCGCGGCCACCAGCATAAATTGACAGGGAAAATTTACCGAACCAGCCGCTCTAGAAATGGTGACATTGCCGTCCTCCAATGGTTGCCTTAAAGCTTCTAAGCTCATTCGGCTGACCTCGGGAAACTCATCCAAAAATAACACGCCCCGGTGTGCTAGTGATATTTCTCCGGGGCGGGGGTTACTGCCGCCGCCAATTAATCCCACCTGGGAAGTGGTATGGTGAGGGCTTCTAAAAGGTCGGTTTCTAATCAAAGATCCACCCGGGGGAATATTGCCAGTAATGGAATAAATTTTGGTTACCTCCAAACTTTCTTCTTCTGATAATGGCGGTAAAATCCCTGGTAATGCCCGCGATAACATGGTTTTACCCGAGCCCGGCGGCCCCATTAAAAAAATATTATGCCCTCCGGCGGCCGCAATTTCCATAGCTCTTTTAGCTGATTCTTGTCCTAAAATTTCTGAGAAATCAAACTGAACTGTACACTCGTCTAATAAGTCCTGACTTTCAACAAATCTTAAGGGTTCAATTAATTTTTCTCCCCGCAAATGTTTAATTAAACCTCTTAAAGAATCGATTGGATAAACTTCGATTCCCTCAATCACTGCCGCCTCATTGGCACAAAGTCGGGGCACGTAAATTTTTTTTACCCCTTTTTCTTTAGCCAAAATTGCCAATAAAAATACTCCCCGCGAATGTCTTAAACTGCCGTCCAGAGACAATTCTCCATAAAAATATACCTTATCTTTGGGTAAATCTATCTGTCCACTTGAAGCTAGGATCCCGATGGCAATTGGCAAATCGTAGCAGGCGCCTTCTTTGGGTAGATCCGCCGGCGCCAAATTTACCGTAAATTTAGCGGTGGGAAATTCCAGGTCGGAATTAATAATTGCTGTTTTAACTCTTTCTTTAGCTTCTTCGATTGCCTTACTCGCCAGTCCTACCACTGTAAATCCTGGAAAACCTTTTTCTGCCATGTTAACCTCGGTTTCAATTTCTATTGCCTCTAAACCGTAATTGGCCGCACTCCAAACTTTAGTTAACATTATTACTTAAATATGAGCGAATTTATTACAAAAATCAATTATCAAATTGAATATCCGTTTTCCAAAATCACTTTTCTACAAATTAGACCATGCTCACTATTTTTTAAAACATTATATACATTTCCATCTCTACCACGTAATATAATTTCATTATTTTTAACCACAGAAATTGCTCCATCATCCCAATTTATTTCCACACGCTTTTTAAATTTTTCTCCTTTTTCGATATAGACAAAAATCTCTGTCACTAAGTTAATATTAATCTTTCTTTGTTAAAATATCACCATGCCTTTCAATTTAGTCTCTGAAATGAAAGCCGCCGGTGATCAGCCGGAGGCAATTGCTAAATTGGTCTCTAATTTAGAAAGGGGGATTAGTAAGCAAACTTTATTAGGTGTTACCGGTTCTGGAAAAACTTTTACGGTGGCTAATGTTATTCAAAACACTCAGTTGCCCACCTTAATCATTTCTCACAACAAAACTTTAGCCGCCCAGCTTTATCAGGAATTTAAAGAACTTTTTCCTCAAAATAAAGTTTCCTATTTTGTCTCCTACTATGATTATTACCAGCCTGAGGCCTATTTGCCTTCTTCCGATACTTATATTGCTAAAGAAGTTGAAATTAATGATCTTATTGATAAGTTGCGTCTCGAGGCTACCTCAAATTTATTTTCCGGCCCCGATAACATTGTCATTGCGTCGGTTTCCTGTATTTACAATATCGGTGACCCGCGTGATTTTGGTGCTAAGACTTTAAACCTAAAAATAGGCGATTTGTGGAATCGTCGTCAAATTTTTGAAGAGCTCGTTGGTCTTTTTTATATCCGTTCTGAATTGGAATTTAAAAGGGCCCAATTTCGCATTCGCGGTGAAACTTTGGAAATTTGGCCATCATATGCCGATTGGATAATTGTCTTGGAATTCGATCCTGAAAATAAAATAAAAAAAATCACCGAACGTAACCCTTTTTCCGGTCATGAATTTGAACTTAATACTTATCAATTATTTCCCGCCAAACAATATGTTGGTGCCAGTGGTGCTAATTTAAAAGAAATTATTCAAAAAATTAAATCTGATTGCTCTATTGAAGTTAAAAAATTCGAAGACAACAAACAAATTTTAGAGGCTCATCGTCTTGAGCAGAGAGTTGAATACGATATGGAAATGCTTCAAGAGCTGGGTTATGTTAATGGCATTGAAAATTATTCCATATATTTTGAAGCCGGCCGAAAAACAGGCGATCCGCCCTACACTTTAGTTGATTATTTTCATCACTTGTGGGGCGATAATTTTTTGACTGTCATTGATGAATCTCATGTCACTGTTCCCCAGATTGGCGGCATGTATGCCGGCGATGTCGCCCGTAAAAAAACCCTTGTCGATTATGGTTTTCGTCTTCCTAGTGCCTACGATAATCGTCCCTTAAAATGGGCAGAATTTTACGATCGAATTCCTAAAGCTATCTATCTTTCTGCTACTCCCGCCCTTTTTGAAATTGCCGATTCCAAAAATAATGTCATTGAACAAATTATTCGTCCCACCGGTCTTGTCGATCCACCCATTCAAGTTCGCCCGAGTATTAATCAAATTCCTGATTTAATTGAAGAAATTAAAAAACGAGTTGCCAAAAAAGAAAGAACTTTAGTGGTTACTTTAACTAAAAAAATGTCCGAGGAATTAGCCACTTATTTAGCTGATTCAAAGAAAACCTGCCTGCCGGCAGGCACGGCCGGCATGCCTTTTAAAGTCGCTTATCTTCACTCTGATATTGAAACTTTAGAAAGAACTGAAATACTGGATAAATTACGCAGTGGCGATTTTGATGTTTTGGTGGGAATTAACTTATTACGTGAAGGACTTGATTTACCTGAAGTTTCTTTAGTCGCTATTTTAGATGCTGGCAACCAAGGTTTTCTCCGTTCCCGTTCCTCACTAATTCAAATTATGGGTCGGGCTTCTCGTAATGTTGGTGGGCAAGTAATTTTATACGCCGACACGGTTTCTGCCGCCATGAACGAGGCCACAAAAGAAGTTAATCGTCGCCGTAAAATTCAAATTAAATACAATCAGGATCACAATATTACTCCTCAAACTATTATTAAATCTATTCGCCCCCGTCTCATCGAGGCCAGTGTTAAGAATATTGTGATTACCCCGCTTTTAGACATTGATTCTTCTTCTCTTACCCCCAATCAACGCAAATCACACATCGCCAAACTTAAAAAAGAAATGCGCACTTACGCTACCGACATGGACTTCGAATCCGCCATCAAACTAAGAGACAAAATTAAAGAAATCGAAATGTTGTAAAATCAACTATGAATATAAAAAATAAAAACATTGTTCTTACTGGTGCCTCGGATGGTATTGGTCGTTGTACCGCTCTCAAATTGGCTGCTGCTGGTTCTAATTTAGCTCTAGTTGCCCGTACTCAAGAAAAATTAAATCAACTACAACAAGAATTATCAGCAAAGTATCCCGAACAAAAATTTATTGCTTATCAATGCGATTTGTGCCAATTAGATCAGATAAAATCTACCGTTCAAAAAGTTATTACTGATTTTAAAAACATCCACATTCTTTTAAACATTGCCGGTATTTGGGTAAAAATGTCACCACTTGAAGAAGCCAACCCAGAGGATGTTCAAAGTGTTATTCAAACCAATCTAATCGGCCTGATTCAAATTACTAATCAATTATTACCCAATTTAAAACAACAATCAGAAGCTATTATTATCAACGATTCTTCCCGTTCTGGCTATTTAGCTCAACCTGGTCAAACTATCTATTCAGCTAGTAAATTTGGTGTCACTGGTTTCACTGAAGTACTCAAAGTTGATTTAAAAGATTCAAATATCCGAGTGGCCGGTATTTATCAAGCGGGCACTGATACTCAATTATTTTCTAAAGCTAATGAAATTGATAGACCCAGAGATAATTTTACTGATCCCAATGATTTAGCCGATACTATCGTCTTTATGTTGACTCGTCCTCCTAAACTTTGGATCCACGATATCCGAATAACCTACTAATAAAATCCTATAATATATAGTATTGTGCTATAATATCCCCTATGACAGGAGAAAACATCGGATATGTTCCACAAGATGTTTTAAAAGAACTTAATTGTATTTATCAGGAAAAAACCGATCCAAAAGCAATCAGTTCTAAATTCAGAGTAAATTCAAATATCAACCCAATTAATTGGTTAACTGCTATTTCCGCTAATATGCAGCTGTATCTAAAGGAAAATCACCGTTGTGATTTTGTGTTTCAAAAATCACTTTTTAACGAATTTCAAGAATCCGCTCGTAGAATTATCACTCTGGAAAATAACAGTGATTTTAAAATAATTTTTTCAGACCTTCAATTTCAAGACGATCTTTTAGAACAATTTCTCCAGCCTGAATTATATCGTGTACCCGAAGACAAAGCGAAGACTTTGGAGTAAAATAGTAGTTTGTGATTGATAAAGAAATTAAAAATTCACTTTTTGCTGTTATCAGTAAAATAGTCGAACACGATCGTCAAACCAGTCATTTTTGGAGTAATACTGGGCATCTTTGTCATGAATGCAATAGTTTAATTGGCCTCTACCGACAAATCCAGTTAGAAATTTCAGATAATGAACTTGTTGAAAAGGGCTTTTCTTTGGAACAAGCCTCAAGAATTAGTGATTTGAATGATGAGTATCATCAAGAGTTAAATCAAAAATTAAGCGACTAAAAATGTTAGATAAAATAATTGTCAAAGGGGCACGGGAGAATAATCTCAAAAACGTCTCATTTGAATTTCCTAAAAACAAATTTGTGGTTTTTACCGGAGTCTCTGGCTCGGGTAAATCTAGTATGGCTTTTGATACTCTTTTTGCCGAAGGTCAGCGTCGTTATATGGAATCTTTATCTTCCTATGCCCGTCAATTTCTTGGCAATATGAAACGTCCTGAAGTTGACCTGATCGAAGGTCTGTCCCCAAGTATCGCCATCAATCAAAAAGCCATTTCTCACAACCCTCGTTCTACTGTTGGCACTGTTACTGAAATTTACGATTATCTCCGCTTACTCTTTGCCAGGGTTGGTCACCCTCATTGTCCCAACTGTGGTCGTGAAGTTATGCCTCAAACCAGTAAACAGATGGTCTCTCAGATAATTAATACCTTAAAACAGGAAGTTTTTAACACGCCCTATCGTTTTTTAATTTTGTCACCATTGGTTAGAAACAAAGCCGGCGACTTTCACGGTCTAGTCGAGAATCTCCGCAAACAAGGTTTTAAATGGATAAGAATTGATAATAAAATTATCGATCTTTACACTGATTTTGGCATCGCTAAAACCAACAAACACAACCTTGATGCCGTCTGTGACCGAGTTTCAGTTTCTAAAGAATCACTAAAAAATATTGACAATTTATATACTCGTTTAATCGACGATGTGGAATTAGCTCTAAAATTTAGTAATGGTCAAGTGATTATTGCTCGCATTGACGATCCAGGTTTTGATTTTCCTGAAAATCCCAAAGATTTTAAAGAAACTTTATATTCCGAAAATTTTGCCTGTCCCGTCTGTAATATTTCTTTACCGCCCATTGAACCTCATCTATTTTCCTTTAATTCCCTCAAGGTGCTTGTCCAGAATGTAAAGGCCTTGGTTCTAAATACCAAATTGATCGTACTAAATTTCCCGAGTGGAAAGCCAAAATGCTAGAAGCTCGTTATTTTAACGCTCCCTCTGAAGGCGTCCGAGAAGAATTAGAACAGTATATGATTAAAGAGAAATGTTCCCTTTGTCATGGTTCTCGTCTCAATCAAGACGCCCTTTCAGTCACCATTTTAAATCAAAATATATATCAAATTTGTCAGCTTTCAATTGAAAATTTATTTTCCTGGGTAACAGATTTATCCAGTAAACTAGACTCTTCTCAGGAAAAAGAAGTTTTAGAATCTATCCAAAGGGAAATACATTCTCGTTTAGAATTTTTATTAGCTGTTGGTCTTGATTATTTATCATTAGAAAGAGAGGCAGGAACTTTGTCTTCCGGTGAATCCCAAAGAATTCGTCTAGCTTCTCAAATTGGCACTGGTCTCACCGGAGTTCTTTATATTTTAGACGAGCCAACTATCGGTCTTCATTCTCGCGATAATGATCGTCTGATTGCCACTCTTCAAAAATTAAAAAACCTCGGCAATAGCGTTGTTGTGGTTGAGCACGATGAAGATGTCATAAAATCTGCCGATTATATCGTTGATTTTGGTCCTTATGCCGGCAAAGACGGTGGGAATATAGTGGCAGAGGGTTCTTTAGAAGATATAAAAAATAATAAAAATTCTATAACAGGCCAATATTTATCTGGGAAACGCGTTATTGCTAGTGAAACAAAACAATCTGAACTCGTAACTCGTAACTCTAAACTGATTACTATTACCGGTGCTCGACAATGGAATTTAAAAAATGTTAATGTGGAATTTCCTCTTAATAAATTAATTTCTGTTACTGGTGTCTCCGGTTCTGGAAAGTCTACCCTAGTTCACGACACTCTTTATGGCGGCGTCCGCAAAGCCACTCTTGGCGCTTATTACGGTACTATTGGTGAATATAAAAAAATCGAAGGCTGTGAAAATTTATCAGATGTTTTGTTAGTTGATCAGTCGCCGATTGGCCGTACCCCTCGTAGCAACCCTGCCACTTATACGAAATTATTTGACGATATTCGCAAACTTTTATCTGAAACTACCGAGGCTAAAATTCGTGGTTTTAATGCCGGGCGTTTTTCTTTTAATACCAAAGGTGGTCGTTGTGAAGCTTGTGAAGGCCAAGGTCAAATAAAAATTGAAATGCAATTTTTACCCGATATTTACGTTACTTGTGACCAATGCCACGGCACTCGTTTTAAAGATGAAACTTTGGAAGTTACTTATAAAGGGAAAAATATTGCCGAAATTTTGAAAATGACTTTTGATGAAGCCGCTGATTTTTTTAAAAATCTTTATGGTATCAGTCATAAAATAAACACCATTCAGGAAGTTGGTTTAGGCTATCTAGAATTAGGCCAGTCAAGTAACACTTTATCTGGCGGTGAATCCCAGCGTCTAAAAATCAGCCGGGAATTGGTTAAAAGATTAAACGGAAAAATCCTTTATATTTTGGATGAACCGACTACTGGTCTTCATTTTTATGACGTCGATAAATTAATTAAGGTTTTACGTAAACTGGTTGATATGGGCAATACTGTCGTGGTTATTGAGCATAATTTAGACGTTATAAAAAATAGCGATTGGGTGATTGATCTTGGCCCTGAGGGCGGCGATAAGGGTGGGGAAGTTGTTGCTGTCGGCACCCCCGAGGATATTGCTAAAGTTGAACGTTCCTACACGGGCCAATATTTGAAAAAAATAATTTAGAATAATGTAGAGACGCGCGATCGTGCGTCTCTACGAAAAACATGATCGATTTACAAAAAATTCCTGAAAATCCCGGTTGTTATATTTACCGGAATTCGGCCGGGGAAATTATTTATGTTGGCAAAGCCATTAATTTAAAAAAACGTGTTTCTCAATATTTTCAACGCGATGATGCCCTCGGTCCTAAAACTAAAACTCTCGTCTCTCAAATTGCTTCTGTCGAAACTAAAACTGTCAATTCGGAAATTGAGGCCCTGATTTTAGAGTCTTCTTTAATTAAAAAATATCACCCTAAATATAATTCCCAGTTAAAAGATAATCGATCTTACCTTTATATTTGTATTTCAAAAGCAAAAATTCCTATTGTTTTTACGGCTCATTCCAGTAATTTGCCAGCTAAAGCTGATATTTTTGGCCCCTTTCCTGACGCCTCTTCAGTCAAATCTCTATTAAAAACTATTCGCCGTCTTTTTCCCTTTCGTAGTTCCGAAAATCATTCCAAAACACCTTGTCTTTATTGCCATATTGGCCTTTGTCCTGGCCTTAATCCCGACCCCAAAATTTATCATCAAAACATTATTAAAATCAAAAAAATTCTCAACGGCCATTTTTCCTCACTGCTTTCTTTTTTAAAAAAAGACATGAAAATTGCCTCTAAATCGGAAAAATATGAAACTGCTCTGCGGCTAAAAGATCAAATTGATTCTCTAGAATATATTGTTTCCGGTTGGCATGATTTAAAAAATTTATATGCCGGTATTAATTTGCCTGAGGATAAACAAAGTCAGGCCATCGAAAGTTTAGAAACCACCTTAAAACCTTATTTAAAAATTAAAAATATTCATCGAATTGAATGTTACGACATTTCTCAAATGGGCACCAACTATTTTGTCGGTTCCATGGTTGTTTGGCAAAACGATCATATCGATACCAATGAATATCGCAAATTCAAAATTCGTTCTAAGGCCACTCCCGACGATCAATATATGATGAAAGAAGTTGTTTATCGCCGATTACAGCACCCCGAGTGGGTGATTCCTGATTTAATTGTGGTTGATGGGGGTAAACCCCAAGTATCGGCAGTGATGTCTTTAGTAGAGACGCACGATCGCGCGTCTTTACAAATTAAAAATATAGCAATCATCGGTCTGGCCAAAAGAATTGAAACGATTGTTATCAAAAATGGCGATTCTTGGGTGGAAATTAATCTCCCCCAAAATTCTCAGGCTTTACTTTTATTAGAACGTCTTCGCAATGAAGCTCATCGTTTTGCCAATAAATATCGCCAGGAATTAATGTCCAAAAATTTATTTTAATAAACTTTTTGATCTTTCAACTTTTTTACTCGTTAGCACTTCTACCATATCACCCGTTTCCAAAATATCATCAATTTTTCCCATTTTTCTGTTTATTTTTACTCCAGAACAATGATCACCTATCTCTTTATGAATTCTATATGCAAAATCTAAACCGGTGGCACCTTTTTTTAATTGAATTGTGTCACCTTTTGGAGTAAAAACATAAACAAATTTTTCTAAAACATTTATTCGATAGTTGTTAATATTATTATCACCTTTTTGCCAATTAATTAGATCTTTTACCCATTCAAAACCTAAGTCGTTATTTCCGCCTTTACTTAATTTATAAGCAATGTGTGAGGCAGGTCCAAATTCGTTAAACTCATGCATTTCTTTAGTTCTAATTTGAATTTCTACGGAAATTTCTTCAGACCATTTAAAGGTTGTTTGAATTGATCGATAGCCATTGGCTTTTGGAGAGGAAATATAGTCATTAAACTCTTTCTCAATATATGGGTATTTTGAATGAATTAAACCTAAAACTGTGTAACATTCGGCAATATTATTCACTAAGATTCTCAAACCCACCCTGTCTTTTAACCCTTTTTCAGAGCCATATTTAATCACTTTTTGATAAGAACTATAAAGACCTTTAATTCGGCTTTGAATTTCAAAATTGTTAATATGGTTAATTTTTAACATTTTTTCGATATCTTCTTTAATTGAATTTTCTGCCTTAAGCTCTTTGTTTCTATTCCTACTTATCTCCACCTCCAATTCCTTAGCTTCTTTCGGATAAAGTATTTTAAAGGCAATATCGTCAAGTAATCTTTTAAAATAATGTAAACCCACATATTCAGCAATCGGGGAATAAATTCCAAATATTCTTTGGGCGTATTTTATTTCTTGTTCTTCACTTAGAGCATCAATTGTTAAGCCATTATGTAATTTATCCACGATTCTGATAATCAGTACTCGGACATCATTAACCGAGGAAAATAAAAATTTTCTAAAAACTTCTATATTTGTTTTATGCATTTCAATTTCCATCCCATGAGTTTTTTTCTTTACTTCTGTTAAAGCTTCGACTAACAAAGCTACTTCATCATCAAATTCCTTAGCAATTTCTTCTATACTCATTCCACTGTCCTCGACTGTGTCATGAAGCAGGGCGGCGACTATAGCTCTCCGTCCTACCCCTAATTGTGTCACTACTTTTGCCACCCATACCGGGTGGGTGACAAAATCTTCTCCGGAAACTCTTTTTTGACCACTATGCAACTTTACTGCCCAATCAAAGGCCTTTTTTATCATTACTTCGTCTTGTAGTTTCCATTCGGTGACATATTTATTTAGATCCAGCCACAGTTCATCCACATTTTTATTCCGGTTCAAATCTAAATTCATATTTTTTCCGCCAACACAATTAGTCTGTTCCAATCGGTGCCTATCGGCCAACAAGTTTGTAAAATCAACACTTCTCGACTTGGATCACTGTAATTTAAATAATCTAAATCATTTGCTGACACTATTTTTTTATCAAAAACTTTATATTTAATTTCCTGTTCATGGTAAACAATATAAATCAAATCATCTTTTTGTAATTCACCAAGTAAATAAAAAACTGCGTTACTTCTCAACATCCCCAAATTATTATTTGACGAGTGAGCAAAAATATAAATCGATTTACCTTTACCACTTCCAGGCACAGCAGTTCCCTTGGCTTGAGCCACTACGTTATTTTTTAAAACCCGATCATATTCTGCCTGATCAAAGGGAGAAACATTCTCCACAACTTTTGAATAAGCTAAAATTTTAGGAATTTGAATTATATAATCATCTTTATTTATATTTTTTGGAACACTATATATAGTAGTCTCGTTTTTTGAAAATTTATATTTATAAAACGCCGATATTAGGGGAGTATATAAATATCCTCCATAAATTAATGCTCCCAAAAACAACACATTTGCTGCGTAGAAAATTAGTTTTCGATACTTTGGCGGATTGTAATATATTATTGCCCTAGGTGATTTTACCCTTACTTTACGCTTTTTTGGAATAACTCTAAAGAAATTGAACACTTTCATTTGACAAATTTTATCTTCTAGTTTACCATAATCACCTGTAACTAAATTTATCATTGTTACAGCTTATTTTCCCTCCCCAGAGTTATAGTCGAGGGAATTTTTTATCGACAAATATGACCAAAAATCAACTTACTAAAAATGGCCATCAACAATTAGTGACCGAGTTGTCTGAACTAAATTCTCGGGCTGATCAATTAATTGCCAAAATTGAAGATGTTGCCGAGCCAGACGAATCCGGCGAGGATTCTTTGGCTGTTCAATTAAAAGCTGAACTTGAAGTTATCAATAGTAAAATTTCTTCTATTGAAGAAGTTTTAGAAAATTTTGAAATTGTTACTGAAAAAAAATCTTCAGATACTGTTCAGGTTGGCTCTAAGGTAAAAGTCAAAGTTTCTGGAAATTCCGAAAGGATTTTTCATATTGTTGGTGAATTAGAATCCGATCCTACTGCCAATAAAATTTCTTCTCAATCACCCCTAGGCGTGGCTCTGATGGGTAAAAGAATTCACGATCAATTCGAGGTTATTGCCCCTGTTGGTAAATTGACCTACAAAATTACGGCCATTGCCTGATAAAATAAATCATGTCCACTTTTGACGAAATTAGACGGATCCGACTTGATAAAGTCAAGTCTCTTCGTAAACTTGGCCTTAATCCTTATCCGGCTCAAAGCCAAAAAGATTATTCTAATGCCGATATTATGGCTAAATATGATGATCTGGTTGATAAGAAAGTCCATGTTAGCGGTCGGGTTGTTTCCTGGCGTGAACATGGCGCCTTAATTTTTTGCCATCTTCAAGATCAATCGGGCAAATTACAGATTTTTATTAATAAAAAAGATTTATCAGTAACTAGTTCTAAAAATCAAACTATTGGGGCTGACAATTTAAAATTAATTGATATTGGAGACTTCATTGAAGTTTACGGTAAAGTTAATAAATCAATTCGAGGCGAGATTTCAATTTTCCCTGGTGATCTTAAAATATTATCCAAATCTATTCGTAGTCTCCCAGAAAAATGGAGCGGTCTAACCGATCCAGAAATTATTTTCCGTCGCCGTTATCTAGATTTAGTTATGAACCCTGACAGAAAAGAATTGTTTATCCGTAAATCTAAATTTTGGGATCTGAATCGTCAGTTTTTGAAAGAAAATGGTTTTATTGAAGTTGAAACGCCGATTATGGAATTGGTTACCGGTGGTGCCGACGCTAAACCTTTTATGACCCATCACAATGCTCTCGACCAAGATTATTATCTTCGAATTTCCACTGAACTTTTTCAAAAAAGACTAATTGGGGGCGGTTTTGAAAAAATTTTTACTCTAGGTCCTAATTTTAGAAACGAAGGCATTGATGATGAACACCTTCAGGAATATTATCAATGCGAATGGTATTGGGCCTATGCCGATTACACTAAAAACATGGATTTAGTTGAAGCCTTGTATAAATACCTCGCCAAAAATCTCTATGGCAAAACTAAATTTACTAAAGGTAAACACACTTTTGATTTAGCCAATAAATGGGAAAGAATTAGCTATGGTGATCTTATTAAAAAGCGTTTTTCAGTTGACATTTTTAATGACAATGAGGAAAAGATTTTAAAACTTTTAAAAGAACAGCATCTAGATACCACTGGTTTAAGTAATCGTGCCAGAATTGTTGATAACCTTTGGAAAATTGTCCGTCAGGAAATTAGCGGTCCCATTTTTGTTATCGATGAACCAAAATTTTCTTCCCCCTTAGCTAAATCCCGTGCCGATGATCCCACTTTAACCGAACGTTTTCATTGTATTATCGCTGGTTCTGAATTGGGTAATGGTTATTCTGAATTAAACGACCCTGTTGATCAACTGGAACGTTTTCAGGATCAACAAAAAAATCGAGAAAATGGCGATGAAGAATCTCAAATGCTCGACATTGATTTTGTCGAAATGTTGGAATATGGTATGCCGCCAACCTCTGGTTGGGGACACAGTGAACGGGTCTTCTGGTTTTTTGAAAATATTACCGCTCGCGAAGGCACCCTCTTTCCTCAGGTCAAATACGAATTGAGCGAAGAAACCAAAAAAACCTACGGACTAAAATAGCTTCTATTCGCTGATTTTATACACTGTTTCACCCGATTTTACGGTAGAAATTACTTTTATTCCCACTTCATCACCGGCTTTAGCCTCTGTCACTTCTTTATGCTCCATTTGCATTGAATCAATTTTTTGTTCAATTCCTACCCCGAATTCTCCGATTCTAATATTATCGCCAGTTTTAATCGCTTCATCGCTAACTTTTATCGCCGCCACATTAATTTTATCGAAAAAATGTGTTACTTTCCCCACTTTTATATAATCCATTCTTTTTCCCTCCTTCTGTGATAATCTTATCACAAATGGAAAATATCCGTCCCCGTGCCAGTGTTCTCGTCACTAATAAAGATAAATTTGTCCTAATCTTTCGCCACAAAAATGGTCAAGATTATTACGCTATTCCGGGCGGTGGTATTGAAGTCGGGGAAAGTCCGGAAATAGCGGCTATTCGTGAAATTGATGAAGAATTAGGTCTGCGCCTTAAAAGTACTAAGTTTATCTCAGAAACAAACACCAGCGAACGTCACGATTTTAACTTTATTAGTGACACAGACGATACTAATCTTATTGTCACTGGTCCAGAAAAGGACCATATGGACGATCCAAATAATTTATTTAAGCCGGAATGGCACACGAAAGACACTTTTCGTCGTGATCTCCCCGTTTTTCCTGAAACTTCTAGAGATATGTTTAATAATTTTATAAATCAAAAATAAAATGGATCGCCAAAAATATTTTGACGCCGTTAAAGCAAATTTAGAAAGTAACATTTTCCATCATTCACTGTCTCTCGAGGCCTGTATGGGTGGAATTTATGATTATTTAAGTTCTCAAAATAAATTAGTCGGAGAGCCAAGCCGGGACGAATGGACCCTAGCCGGTCTGGTTCACGACATCGATTATGCCGGCGATACCAAAGAACAGCATCCACTAAAGACCGTAGAAGTCTTACAAAAATATAATTTAGAAATTTCTCCCACTGTCGATCAAATTGTTAAATTACATGATGCCAAAGCGGGTTTACCCGCCGGAGCTTTAGCGAAGGCGGGCTGGGCCATCCGTTGTGCCGATTCTTTAACTGGTTTAATTACGGCAGTGGCCTTAATTTATCCCAGCAAAAAACTAGCCGAAGTCAAGGTTTCTTCAGTTTTAAAAAGATTTT
>JBAZWK010000012.1:0-23415 GCA_041660365.1 Candidatus Shapirobacteria bacterium
TAGCTTTCGTCTCTGAACGTCAGTATGTACCTAGTTACCCGCCTTCGCGCTTGGTGTTCTTTTTAGTATCCACGGATTTAACCCCTACACTAAAAATTCCAGTAACCCCGATACCACTCTAGTCTTCCAGTATCTTGCCCCTTTCCTCGATTAAGTCGAGGTCTTTGAAACAAGACTTAGAAAACCGTCTACAGACCCTTTACGCCCAATAAATCCGAGTAACGCTCGTAGCCTACGTATTACCGCGACTGCTGGCACGTAGTTAGTAGCTACTTATTCTAGTGGCCTTCATGGCCGCTAAAAAGGAGTTTACAACCCTAAGGTCTTCATCCTCCACGCGGTGTCGCTGCGTCAGACTTTCGTCCATTGCGCAAAATTCCTAACTGCTGCCACCCGTAGGTGTATGGGCCGTGTCTCAGTCCCATTGTGCCAGACTCTCCGCTAAGAGCTGGTAACCGTCATTGCCTTGGTAAGCCATTACCTTACCAACTAGCTGGTAGTAAATAGGCCGTTTTCGTAGCGACTTGCGTCTTTCACCCGTAGGCGTATGGGAAATTACCCCACCTTTCGGTGGGCTATGCCCCGCTTCGAAGTACGTTCCTATTTTATACTCACCCGTTTGCCACTGAACTGGCGATCTTCGCTAAAGAATTAGAGCATTCCTTAGTGAAGACCACAAATCCCGTTCGACTTGCATGTCTTAGGCACACCGCCAGCGTTCACCCTGAGCCACGATCAAACTCTTAGTACAAAAATTGAAAATGAAATACCGAAATATATCGGTGTCACTTTCTGGTACTAACGAAATGGCTAAAAAATGAAGCTGAATTTGTTAAAGAGCAATAAACAAAAAGAAATCCCCATCCATTGGGGGTAGAGGTATTATATTATAAATTTTCTATTTGTGCAGTAGGTAAATTAAACATAAAAATACTAGTAAAAAAAAATACGATTTGATATCATATTAGATATGATTGTAAAACTAGACAGAGAAACTTTTTTGAACGCTCACAATGGTCATCAATTTGAACAAAAACCAGTAGAAAATAATATTATTGCCATTAGCGCTGCTCAAACTGACGAAAATGGAGGTGATGTTGTTATTCCCACTTCCAGATTAGCCGTTCTCTATTGTGATGAATGTGGTTCTACTAGTCAGCCCTTTTTGGTCGATGTTCCTCAACTTAGAGTTGTCTCACTTACAGAGAAATAATTATTGAATTTGGTAAATGTTCCTCAATTGATTTTTCGGCAGAAGTAAAAATTGTTTGGTATTTTCGACATATTTCAATAACTATTTGCCTATGATTTTCATCTAATTCTGAGAAGATATCATCCAGAAGTAAAATCGGCTCTTCCTGATACTTTTCCTCCAAATAGTTAATTTGTGCCAATCTCAAGGCTAAAACAGCCAATCTCTGTTGTCCTCTCGACCCCCAAAAAGCCAGATTTTTGTCTTCAGTGGCAAAATCGGCAAAATCAATTCCAAAATCGTCCAAATGTGGCCCGCATTTGCTATGCCCGGCGGCTAACTCTATAAAATACAATTTTTCTAATTTTTCCAAAGTTATTGTTGACGTCTGGTATTTTATAAACAATTTATTGATTTCTTTATCAGCATGGTTGACAAAAAAATTATTGGCCGATTTTACCCATTCAAACCTGAAATTCTGGATGATTTCCGCATTTTTTATTAATGATTGATCCCAATAAAACAATTCTGCTTTTTTAGCCTTACCACTAGCAATAATATCCAAAAGTTCATTTCGATGTCTCAAGGCTTTGTGATATTGCGATAAAGCCGAGGCGTAACGCCATTCTGTATTCGCAAAAATACTATCCAAAAAATCTCGCCTCCGTCCCGGCGATCCGGTAATTAGTCGAATATCTTCCGGTTCAAAAATAACCACTTTCATTTTTCCCCAATATTTAGCTCTAGTTTTAACCACTTTATCAATCAAAAACCGTCTTTTTAAGCTGCCACTGTCTTCCCTCCACAATTGCACTTCAATTTCGTTTTCACCATCTTTATCATTAATTTTGGCTCGAACACTACAAATTTTTTCATCCCATTTTATTAGCTGACTGGAACTTGATGATCTAAAACTTTTACCAGAAGATAGGAAATAAATTGCTTCCAGTAGATTTGTTTTTCCCGAACCGTTTTTTCCTAAAACCAAATTGGCTTTTTTATCAAACTCCACCAACTTTTTATCATATGACCTAAAGTTCTGTAACAAAATTTTACTAATATACATCTTCTGCCTATTATAGCCGATTCTTACCCAAAATTCTTCGTGTCCAGTGGGCAGGAGTTGAACCTGCATAAAACGGTTTTACAGACCGTTGCCTAACCGCCCGGCACCCACTGGTTTTATACAGAAAGGATTATATCAGAAAAACAAAATCCCCCTCTTGTTAAAGAGGGGTCAGGGGAGATTGAAAACTGTTAAAATAGACTATGAATCTTCGTCTCATCTCTTGGAATCTGGCCGGCATGCGCGCCGCTGTCAAAAAGGGTCTCTGGAATTTTGTTCAAAAAGACAATGCTGATATTTATTGTTTTCAGGAAGTTAAGGCAAAATCTGATCAAGTGCCTCTTTTAGAATGTCCGCCCGTGTATCACCGTTTTTGGAATCCGGCGGCCAAAGCCGGCTATTCTGGTGTCGCTACTTTTTGTAAAGATGAGCCCAAAGCCGTGATTATTGGCGATCGCGACAATGATTGGGATGATGAAGGCCGGGTCATCGTCACTAAATTTGACGAATTTACTTTACTAAATTTATATTTCCCGAATGGCCAACGTGACCTTGGTCGTCTCGATTTTAAAATGAAATTTTATGACTATTTTTTAAACTATATTGACGATTTGAGGGACAGGGGAGAGAAAGTAATTTTCTGTGGCGACATCAATACCGCTCACGAGGAAATAGATCTAGCCCGTCCTAAAGACAATATTAAAAATACTGGATTTTTACCGCAAGAACGTGCTTGGATGGATAAATTAGTTGCTCATAATTGGACTGATACATACCGACTCATTAACGGTAACAAAGTAGAATACTCTTGGTGGTCCCAACGGGCTAATGTTCGTGGTAAAAATATTGGTTGGCGTCTCGATTATTTTTTCGTCGATAAAAAATTAGAGTCAAAAATTAAAGATGCTTTTATCCTCACTGATGTTTATGGTTCCGACCATTGCCCCGTCGGTCTCACCCTTAATTTATAAAATGCCAACTCTTAATCATTATCCTCAACATCCGGAACTCGCCGAAATTAATGCTGCCCTAAAATTAATTTCTCTCGTCGATGAATCATTAAATAAAAATGTCCCAGTTTTGCTTTTACTTTCTGGTGGCACCTGGATCCAGTCTCTTGATAAGTCCGATCTTTCCGCTTTAAAATTAAATCCCCATCTCGATAAACTTACTATCACTACTTTAGATGAAAGAGTTGATTTTAAACCTGAAAACAATAATTTTAATAAATTACTTTCTTCAAAAAATATCAGTACCCTCATAAAATTAGGAGCCAATTTTATTAATACAATCCCTAAAAATGGTGAAAATAGTTTTTCTTTTGGAGAAAGGATAAATAAATCTTTAAAAAATTATTTATTTAATAACTCTCACGCTACTCTAATTGCCACTGTCGGAGTCGGTGGTGAAAATAATGTTCTTGGTCACATTGCTGGCATTGAACCAATGGAAAATAAAAACTTATTTAACGACCATTTTCAAAATCCAGATATTTTATATCGCGGCTATTTAGCCCAAAAACTTCAACCCTCACCTCGCGCCACGGCCACCTTTACTCTTCTTGATAAAGTTAATTGTTTTGTTCTTTTAATTTTAAATCCCGAGGAAAAAAGACAATCTTTAAATAAAATTTTATCCGAAGACCAACTCACTCTTTTCGAATTTCCTTGTACTTATTTCCGCCATCGTCCCAATACTACTATTTTTACCGATATCCCTAAAACATAAAACTAATTTTTTATATCCTTGGCAAGCTTTCCATATTTCTGTATATTTAACACATGGTTCTTAAAATTATAAAAAGACTTCCTTTTTTAAGTTTTGTTTTATTTTTTATTTTTAGTTTTATTTTTTCTCATCAAGTTTTAGCTGTGAACCGTTATTGGGTTGGTACCGCTGGAGACGAAAACTGGAACAACTCTGCCAACTGGTCCACCAATTCAGGTATGGCAGGTGGTGCTAGTGTCCCTATATCTACTGATAGTGTTGTTTTTGATGAAAATTCTCTTGGAGATTGTACTATTCCCGGCAGTGCTGGTACTGCCTTTGTCGTCTTAACTGGTCATGGGTATACCGGAACCTTAAGTTTTGGTGACAACGACGTTGTTATTAGTCCCGGAGACATTGAATGGAATTCCGGCACCTTAAATCTTGGTACTAAAACGGTGTCCATTGATTCTGGAGTCATACTCTCAGGTGGCACCATTTTTGCCAAAAATCTAACCCAATTAACTTCTAAAGATGATTTTGTCCAAAGTGACGGTATTTTTTCAGCTCCATCAGGTAATTTCATTCTTTGGGGTGACTTTACTCGTTCCGGTGGTACTTTCCAACACAACAACGGAAAAGTTACTCTTCAGGATCTCAATAAAGGTAATATTTGCGTTGGAGATGAAACACTTGTTGATACTTATATCACCTCTGCTGGCGCCGCCTTTTATGACATGACCGTCGATAAGGGCTGCGTTATCGAATCTTATCCAGAAACTACCGGCTGGGCAAAAAATCTGTATTTTTCAGATAAGATTCGTATCGAGGGCACTCTTAAATCAACCACCTCAGGAGGTATTCTTTTTCCCGTAGGTACTACTAGTTATGTTTATGCGCTTGATCTAGTTGCTCAAACATTTCTTTATGCCCCCCATATCGATAGCACTGATGAGTCAACCCCAACCAAACTGACTATTGGTGAAGGTTGTCAATATGTCCCAGATTTTATCAATATTTATGAAATTGATGCCTCTTCCGGCTATTCTATTATTACGGTAGTTGATCTCACTGACCCTTATAATTACAATACTAACGTTCTCTATGCCGGTGGAGATAATACCTGTGTTGCTCCTGTCCAAATGAGAGTTTTTCCCGCTTCAGTTTCAAAAACTACCGGCTCTTCTGTGGATATTGTTTCTTCCGGTGATGCTACCAATCATATTTGGTTTGCCCCTCTTGGCACCACCACTTTTGTCGAAGGTTCTACTATGACCACGGCCACCGGTGACGCCGTCACCATTGCTGCTCCAACTACTTTAGGTGATTATCGTCTCTTTATTCTCGATTCATTGGGTAATCCTTCAGAGCCCACTAATTCCATCCTTACTGTCACTGCTGTTGACAGTTCACCAACCCCCACTCCTTCTAATAATAACTCCTCTCCCAGTTCTTCTTCCGGCTGGTCGGCTCCGGCTTGTAACGATCCCAAACCAGTCTCTGCTCCTGACCTTTTTCAAATAAATATTACCCAATCTACGGCTAAATTGTTCTTTACTCCTATTTCCAATACCAGCCAGTATGTCATCTCTTTTTCGACTAATCCCAATGCTGAAGAACATGGTGCCACCGTCACTTTAGCCCGAGAAGGCGTCCAGAACTTTACTGTCAATTTACTTAAACCTAATACCAATTATTATTTCAAAGTTCGTGGCCAAAGTGGTTGTACGCCAGGGGATTGGAGTAATGTTTTCAAAGTTATTACCAGCGCTCGAGGCCTCAATCAATCCACTTCTTTTTATGAAAAATTTTCTCTCAAAAAAATTATCCCCATAACCACCGCCAAGATTGTTTCTAAAATTAACAATGTTAAACCAACTTTAGGCACCCCACCCTTAACTCAAGTTCTTCCGACTGAGACAATTAATAATAAGGTCAACACCAATCCCGTTGTTAATTCTATTTCTCCTAGCCCCACTCCTGCCTCTAAAAAAAGATGTTTTCTTTGGTGGTGTTTTTAAAAAAATAATTTTTTATTGACATTAAATTGTAATAGTAATAACATTAACTATGAAAATCTATTTTGGTCCTGATACCGAAACTTCTCCAAAAAAATATTTTGGTCCTATCACCGGTGGCAATCTTATACAATAAATCTCTTTGTCCCTTCTTTTTTTAACCATCGGTTATTTTCTCGCCAATTTTTGTCATATTCGCCTAATTGTTTCCAAAAAAACACTGAATGATTTTTTACCGTTAAATGGGTTAATTCATGCCATATTACATGTTCAAATTTATCCATGGGGAACAAAATTATCTGCCAGTTAAAATTTAAATTACCGCTGTGTGAGCACGATCCAAATCGGGAACTTTGGTTTTTTATCCCCACCTTTCCATAGTCTAAATTATATTTTTTGGCTAATTCTTGGGTTTTATCTTTAATTAATTTTCTAGCCAAAATTCTCATTTTTTTATCTATAATTTCTTTTATTTTTCTTTTATCCGAATAATTAACCATAATTTTTTTGTTCATAATTACTAGTGAATCCCGTAAACTTTTTTTTGTTTCTATTTCATAAATTTCTCCCAAAATATCAATTTTTTTTAGTTTACTTAAATCTTTTTTAGTTTTAAATTTTTTACTATTTTTCAAAATCCATTCACTGTTATCGTTCAAAAATTTTTTCACAACCATCATTGGCATCAACCAGGGGATGTTCACTTCAATTTTATTTTTTTCTTTCATTCGTAGTCGCAGTGACTGTATGGCTTTTCTCTTGATTTCTATCACAAATTCTTTCTCTCCGATTCGGATTTTTTCCATAAATGTTATTATAGTCTAAGGAATGATTTATATCGCTGCCGACCATCGTGGCTTCCGGCTTAAAGAAGAAATCAAAAAATGGCTTGAAACGGAACTTTATGAATTTCGGGATTTAGGTGCCTCTAATTATGATCGTGACGATGACTACCCTGAATTTGCCTTTAAATTGGGTGAAACTATCGTTTCGGAAAATGCCCGAGGCATTTTAATTTGTGGTTCTGGCGCTGGCGCTTCCATCGCCGCCAATAAAGTTATTGGCATTCGGGCCGGTTTATGCACCTCAGTTAAACAAGCCACTGCCGCTAAAAATGATGATAACATTAACGTTCTTTGTCTTAGTGCCGACTGGGTTTCTCTAGATGATAATCAAAAAATTACTGAGGCTTTTCTTAAAACTCTTTTTTCCTCCGATGAACGCTATATTAGAAGAATTAACCAAATCAAAGACTATGAAACTAAAAAGCGTTGAAGAAATTTTATCCCAAACTAAGGTTGTTTTGCGTTTAGATCTCGATCTGCCTTTTTCTGACAACACTATCTTAGATAATTCCCGGCTCATCAAATCTTTGTCCACAATTAAACTTTTATTAGAAAAAAATTGCCGAATTTTAATTCTTGGCCATCGCGGTCGCCCCTCTGGTATCGATACCAAGTTAACTCTCCGCCCCATTTATTTGGAGTTAATGTCTCTTTTAGAACCTAATGGCGAATCGCTAATCGAAAGTGTTTTTCTCCCTGAATTAAACTTTGATCAAATAGACGAAGCTTTAGGTAAAAATCAAATTGTCTTTTTAGAAAATCTTCGTTTCTGGCCTGGTGAAGAAAATAATGATCCTGAATTTTTAGCCCCTTTAGCCAATATTTGTCAGGCCTATGTTGATGACGCCTTTGCAGTGGCCCACCGGGCTCATGCCTCGATTACTCTTTGGCAAAAAATGCCGGCTTTTTATGGTCTCTCTTTTCTTGATGAATATTCTCATTTAGAAGCTTTGATAAATCCCTCTCGTCCTCTCACTTTAGTTCTCGGTGGCGCCAAAGAAGACAAATTAAAACATCTCGATAAATTAATCCCTTTCTGTGAACACATTTTAATCGGTGGTAAATTGCCTCAACTTTTAACCCTCTCTGACCCCAAAATTTTACCAGCCACTTTAACTCCTGATACCTTCGATATTGACGATCAAAGTATCACTAAATTTACTGAAATAATAAATAATTCAAAAACAATAATTTGGGCCGGCGCTATGGGTTTTTACGAAAATCCAAATTACCGAAACGGCACTGAAAAAATTGCTGCTGCCATTGCCGCCACTGATGCTTATAAAGTCATTGCCGGCGGCGATACCGCTGCCTCAGTTGCTAATTTAAATCTTAAAAATAAATTTGATTTTATCTGTAGTGGTGGGGGAGTTCTTTTGGAATTTTTAGTCAATCACGATTTGCCCGCCTGGTCAAAATAGAAAATAATCTTCTGTAGGAACAGACCCGTGTGTCTGTTCCTCTTCTAAATTTTCATTCAATATCATTATAAAAATATAATTTGTAAATTAAATTACATTCATATAATATGAATATGTAATGAAATGGCAAAAATTTCCTTTTAAAATTGAAAAACAATATCGATTAAAAAATTGGGATTATTCGAATAATGGATATTATTTTATAACCATTTGTACCCAAGACCGCCAAAATTTATTCCGAAATTTTAAAAGTATTCCTCCTGTAGGAACAGACCCGTCAAATTGTTCTTTTGTAGGAACAGACCCATGTGTCTGTTCCTCTTCTAAAAATATCAACCCATCAACCAAAAATTCTCAAACATTAGGAGAAATTAACGTTATTGGTCAAATGATTGAGAAATGGTGGTTAAAAATTCCTCAAAAATTTCCTGCCATTATTCTTGATGAATTTACCGTTATGCCCAACCATTTTCATGGCCTTTTAATTATAAAAAATAATTTAATCAATAAATTTAAGGAACAGACACATGGGTCTGTTCCTACAATGGATACAATTGATAACAATATTTTTGGTAATGTTGGTTTATTAGGTCAATCAATCCAATGGTTTAAAACCATGACCACCAGTGAATATATTAAAAATATTAAAAATAATAATTGGCCCAAATTTTCCAAAAGATTATGGCAAACCCGTTTTCACGACGAAATTATTTTAAATGAAAAACATTATTGGGCCGCCAAACAATATATTAAAAACAACGTTCTCAATTGGAATAAAGACAAAGATAATATTTTACTCCTGTAGGAACAGACCCGTCAAATTGTTCTTCTGTAGGAACAGACCCGTGTGTCTGTTCTTCTAATGTCAGATAAATCATCATTCATTTGTTGTATCATTAATTATGACAACTAAAAAACTTCGCGTTGGTATCAATGGATTCGGCCGCATCGGCACCATGGTTTTACGAGCCATTTTAACGGAAAAGTATAATCTTGAAGTTGGTGCTATCAACACTAAGGGGGATTTAGATATGGAAGCCTTTGCCCACCAGTTTAAATATGACTCAGTTTATGGTCGTTTTCCCGGTAAAATCACTTATTCCGATCCTCAAAAAGGCGGAGAGATAGGCAGATTAGAGATTGACAATTTATCGATTCCCTTTTTGGTCGAAACCGATCCCAGTAAAATTCCTTGGAAAAATTACGGCGTTGATGTAGTTTTAGAATGTACCGGCGCCTTTACTGACCAAAAAGCCGCTCTCCATTTAAAAGGCGGCGCTAAAAAAGTTATCATTTCTGCCCCGGCCAAAGATCCTAAAATTCCCGTCTATATTTTAGGAGTCAACGAAAAACAATATCACGGTGAAGCCCTAATTTCTAATGGTTCTTGTACCACTAATTGTGTCGCTCCCATTGTCAAATTAATTGATCAAAAAATCGGTTTTCAAGAAGGTGTTTTGACCACCATTCACGCCTATACTGTTAATCAAAATATTGTCGATGGTTCGGGTAAAGACCCACGCCGAGCCCGCGCTGCGGCTATCAATATTGTGCCCACCTCTACTGGCGCCGCCGAGGCGGTTATTGCCGCATATCCCGAGGCCAAAGGCCGTTTTGCTGGTACTGCCATTCGTGTCCCGGTTGTTTGTGGTTCTTACTCCGATTTAACTTTTAAATTAGTTCGCAATACTACCATCGATGAAGTCAATTCTATTTTAGAGACTGCCGCTACTGAAAAATCTTTAATCGGCCGCTTAAAAGTATCTTACGAACCGCTAATTTCTTCCGATATTATCGGCAATAATGCCTCTTGTATTATTGATTCCCTTATGACCAAAGTTATCGCCGACGATATGATTTCCATTGGTGCTTGGTACGATAATGAATACGGTTATTCCTGTCGTCTTGTTGAAATGGCCCTTCACATATGGAAATAATTCCCACTATTTTAGAAAAAGAATTATCTTTAGCAGAAATTCGTTTTTCTCAAATAAAAAATCTTTATCCTTGGGTTCAGGTTGATGTTACCGATAATTTTCTTGTCCCTGGAAAAACTTTTGAACTGGAATTAGTTCCTAAATTTGAACATACCATCTCTACGCTTTGGGATATTCATCTAATGGTTAAGGAGCCCCTAAATTGGCTTAAAAAATGTCTCTTTATCGATGCTTCCCGAGTTTATGGTCAAGTGGAAATGATGTCTGACCGTCAAAATTTTGTCACCGAAGCTAAAAATAACGGTCTCGAAGTCGGTTTAGCTTTTGATATCGAAACTCCTCTTGATTCCAATATTCCTTCGGAAACTGACTATATTTTATTGATGGCCCGCCATTTTGGTTTTAACAATTCTCCTTTTGATCAAAAAATTTTTGACCGCATCAAATTTTTTAAAGACAAGAATCTAAAAGTTGCCGTTGATGGGGGAATTACCCCTGATAATTTTTCTAAAATAAAAAATTCTGGAGCTGATATTATTTATTCAGGTCATAATTATTTAAATTTAGTTAATGAAAAAACTGATTAAACGTCGTTTTCGAATCGCTTTTTTTGGCGATGCCACGATTCCCAAAAAAAATCCTCAATTTGTTGATGCTTACGATACTGCCCAACTATTGGCAAGTTACAAACATACCATCATCAATGGTGGTGGTCCTGGCATTATGTTAGCATCAACTTTAGGTGCCAAATCAGTCAAGGGTCGTGTCGAAAATATTGTTGTTGATGCCAAAAACGAACCCTCAAAACATTATGAAGGTCAAAGTCTGGAAAATGTTTCCCAAGCCAACCGTATTTATTCTTTGAAATCTTATGAAGGTCGTCTCAATAAAATCATCAAACTAGCTAATGCCTACATAATTTTTTATGGTGGTACTGGCACTTTAGCGGAAATGGCCTATGTTTGGAGTGAAGCCAAATTTGCTTATCCCCACCAAAAACCTCTAATTTTCTTTGGTAAAGAATGGCGCAAAGTTATTAATACTTTGTCTCAAGAATTAAATCTCGAAAAGATTGAACAAAAAGTTTGTTATTTTGTCGACAAACCCGAACAGGTCCTAGACATCATCAAAACCTATTCTAAATTGAAATCAAAATAATTTTTATTCCAAATAATCCTGTAGTTTCTTTCTGCGGCTGGGGTGGCGCAATTTTCTTAAAGCTTTGGCTTCAATTTGTCGAATTCTTTCCCGGGTCACATTAAATATTTTTCCCACTTCTTCCAAAGTTTTTGGCGTTTCTCCCATTAATCCAAATCTTAAGGATAAAACTTTAGCTTCTCTTTCATCTAAAGATCCCAATACCTCTTCAATTGATTCTCTTAATAATTCTTTCGAAGTTTCTTCATAAGGGCTGGGTTGAGTCGTATCTTCAATAAAATCGCCTAAAAATGAATCCTCGTCATCGCCTACCGGTGTTGCCAGTGAAGTTGTGTCTTGGGAAATTCGATAAATCTCCTCCACTTTTTCCACAGTTATTCCTACTTCGCCGGCAATTTCTTCAATTTGTGGTTCTCGTCCGAGTCTTTGGGTCAAAGCTCTGGTTGCTTTATACACTTTATTGATAGTTTCCACCATGTGTACGGGAATTCTAATAGTTTTTGCCTGATCAGCGATAGCTCGGGTAATTGCCTGTCGAATCCACCAGGTGGCATAAGTTGAGAATTTAAAACCCCGTTTCCAATCAAATTTTTCCACAGCTCTCATTAAACCTTGGTTACCTTCTTGGACTAGATCCAAGAAAGTTAAGCCTCGGCCGATATATTTTTTAGCAATGGACACCACTAGTCTTAAATTGGCGTTGATCAGATCTGCTCTAGCTTCATCCGACCCTAATTCAATGGCTTTAGCCAATTCCACTTCTTTAGCAAAATTAATCAAATCAATTTTGCCAATTTCTTTCAAGTACATCCTAACCGAATCCATACTGCCCTTTTGTGATAAAAGTGCCAAAAGATCGGCACTACTTAATTTTCCCTTTTCCGACTCAATTATTTCTCTCGATTCAACTTTGTCGAAAACATCAATGCCTTTATCAAATAAATAGTCAAAAAGTTGGTCAATTTGGTCAACATATTTCTCCGGTTCGGGAATCAAGGCTAAAATTTCATCATTAGTCAAATAGCGGAGCTTTTTTGCCTGAGCCACTAATTTGGTTTTTATTAGGGAAATGTTGATTGTTGCCGCCATAACTTAATATTCTATCAAAAAAAAGTCCTTTCAGGACCTAGCTCTTTGCAATATTGCCAATTTGGTCAATATTTGAGCGTACTCAGCTTCGATCTTAGTGATTTCTTGCTCATCACCCGAAGCTTCAAGATTAGCAATTATACCACTTAATGATTTTAGCCGGTCTTTTAACTCTATTTCCTCTATTTGTCTAACAATTTTACCCCTTTCCTTCTTTCTTTCTTCACTGCCGTTTTCCTCTTCAAAAGCTTTTAAATACAAATTATTAAAAGTTTCTTTTAGTTCCGCCTCTAATTTTTCGACTATTTTTTCCGCTTCGAATCTTTTATATTTCTTGATTAAATCACCAATTTTTTTAAATCTTAAAGTTTGCCATTCAATTTTTTTAATCGCTTTTTTGGGATTTTTCATCCTCAAAATTAAGGTTAACAATCTTTCTTCAAGTCTTTCTCTTAAACTGCTTTCCTCTTTATTTTTTTCTTCATTTTTATTATTCGAAATCATCTGTGGAGCTTTTAAATATTTCTTAAATTCATCTACCACACTTTCTTCGTTAGAATTTAAAGTCTGAGCCACTTTAGTTAGATAATCAGATCTTAATACTAAATTAGTTAACTTGGCCAAAAATGGAAAAATTGTTTCTAATACCGATTTTTTTCCTTTTGGTGTTTCAATTCCATATTTTTTAATCGCCGATTTTAAAATAAAATCCCAAATTGGCTCTGCCTCATTCAATTTTTTCTTAAAAAATTCTAAATCATTTTTAATGGCTTCATCTGGATCTTTATATCTGTCTTCTAAGTCCAAAACTTTCATTTCAAAATCCATTTTTTCAGCTAGTTCAATACTTCTCATCGATGCTTTATTGCCGGCAAAATCGGTATCTAAACCAAAAATTAAAGTATCAGTATATCGGCGGATTAATTGCAATTGTTCTTCAGTCAAAGCTGTTCCCTTAATTGCAATCACGTTCTCAATTCCCACCTGATAAGGACTAATCATGTCAAGCTCTCCCTCGACTATCAAGGCCCAATTATTTTTTTTAATACTTTCTTTGGCTAAATTTAAGCCAAAAAGCATTTGACTTTTATGATAAATATCAGTTTCCGGGGAATTAATATATTTAGCTAAATTTGCCTGCCTGCCGGCAGGCAGGGATTGTTCATTTGGAATTATTCTTCCTGAAAACCCCACAATTCTATCCCTAAAATCAACTTGAGGAAAAATAAGTCGATCTTGAAAACGGTCATATATTTGGCCTCTTTGGTATTGGCTCATCCCAAAACTGCCGGTTTCGATTAATTCTTCTTTAGAAAAACCCTTTTTCAACAAATAGTTAACAATTAAATTTCCATCTCTTGGGGCAAAACCAATTTGAAAACTTTTTACCGTTTCGTCATTTAATTCTCTTTTGGCCACATATTCTCTGGCATTTTTTCCCAGCGGGTGCGTCATCAAAATATAATGATAAAACCTGACTGCTTCTTTATTAATTTCGTAAAGTTTTCTCTTTTTGCCTTCTTCCTGGCTCAATTTTCCGGAATAGACTAACTTAATTCCTGCCATTTTTGCCAAATCTTCCAAAGCATCTTTAAAATCAATTCTATTGTATTCTTCCACGAAATTGAATACATCACCGGCTTTACCGCAACCAAAACATTTATAAATTTGCAGCTCTTGTGACACAATAAAAGATGGCGTTTTTTCTTGATGAAAAGGACAGCAGGCCACATAATGTCGACCCCGTTTTTTTAACGGCACAAATTTATTGATGATCTCCACAATATCCAGTTTCTTTTTTATTTCTTCTACCTGATTTTCCACTAGTCTATTCTAGCATCTCAGTTCAGTGATCCCGGTTGACTAAAAATTCTGGCAAATATTCCAAGAAAGCTCTAGCCGGTTTTTCTTTTAAAAAGTCTAAATTCTTAGTGAAATATCTTTTAGCCTCTTCAGCAAACTTTCTCATCAATCTATCAGCATAATCTAAACTTCCGTATTCTTCCATCTTTTTTATTACCCATTCCACTTCTTCTGGATTTTTATGATAACGATCTTTTTCCAAAATTTCATCTAGTTTTTCTTTATCATCACCTTTAATTATCCTTAATAGCTGAGCTAGCATTATCGTTCTTTTGCCTTCATAAATATCATTACCGCATTGTTTCTTTTGTCCGCAGAAATCGGACGTTAAATCCAAAAGATCATCTTTAATTTGAAAACAATAGCCTGTCAACTTCCCAAATTCATAAATTTTTTCTAGTTGTTCTTGGTTTGCCCCGGCGATTATTGCTCCTTCTCGCATTGGTCCGGCCACGGTGTAATATCCGGTTTTACTTTCCAAAATTAATAAAATATCTTCATCTTTTAAATCCTTTTTATTTTCTTGGGTCCATTTAATTTCAATTGTCTGTCCCAAAACCGTTCTATTAAGCATTTTTGAAAATTCTCCCATAATCTCAAATGTTTTTTGATCGCCAATTATATTCCGGTTGTTTTGCAGCATTGTCCACATCAAGACATGTAAAGCATCTCCGGTATTTATTGCCAATTCTTTTGAATACATTTGATGTAAAGTTGGTCCGCCCCTTCTTTGATCAGAATCATCCTCCATGTCGTCATGAATTAAGATCCATTCTTCTGACAATTGTTGTGCCGCCGCCGTATTTAACAATTTTTCTCGGTCTGCTCCCATAGCTTCACCGCTTAGCATTACCATTGCTGGTCTAAAATATTTTCCCATTCTTTTGGGATAAGCCTCATACATCTCCTGGTGAAAATCGACTAAATATTGATATTTATCATTCGGTTGACAAAATTTTTCAAAATCGACGACCGTTTTTAAATTCTTACCAATTATCGGCCAGATAATCTTTTTATATTCTTCCAATAATTTACCAAAGTCGCAATTTTCCATATCAAACTTCTTCCTATCGATCTTTTGACTTCGGAATTAATAAATCTACTGTTACTGGTGATAACACATATAAAGTTTCAAAAGCCATCACTGACAAATCATGAGAACAGGGCATTAATCGAGTCACCCAAAAAGCAGAAAATCCTAAAAGAAAGGCATTCCTTAGACTAGTTCTCATACTTTCTTTTCCCACCCTATCAATAATATCTTCTGATATCCCCATTTTTCTCGCGTAAGATGCTTTCTCATTTTTATGTTGAATTCCACTGTAAATAGTCACCAAAAAAGAAGCAATGCCGGTAATTAAATTAAAAGTAGTATTTTGTAATGATAAATCAGCCGTCAAAGTCATTGGTGCTATCCCTGTCGGCCAATGCCTTAGTAAAACCAAAACGGCAATAAACAACACCCCGGTAAAACCGCTCAACCAATATAATGCCTTGTTATAACGGATCCTCAAATCCAATATTTTTTTATTATTAGTTAGAATTGGTCGCAGCACTCTCCACAATAATCTCATTCCAATTAATATCAGCACTATTATTCCTACCACCCACCCAATTTTTCCCCATGATATTGCCACTGTACTGGTAATTTTAAAAAAAGGAAAATGAAATATTACTCCCTCTAATGGATAGTCTGGATAGGGGATAAAGTTGTAGAGCCAATGTTTGGCAATTGGCGTTCGGTAAAATTCCAGTAAAAATACCCTACCTGCCGAAATAAAGGCAATAAACAAAAAGACAAAATTAATTACATAAAAAATTATTGACCTATCTCCTTGACGAATTCTTTTATTTAATAAAAAATACTGGTCGTCAGCTTTAGTTTTTTCAATTTCTTCTTCAAATTCTTTTAAATTTAAATAATATTTTTCAAACAAGACTCGAAAGGGTAAAAAGACGATATTTTGAACCACAGCTACCAAAATAATTGATAACCAGGATAACTGGGTAATGTGATAGAGTTCAAAAAACATACTGGCGTAAAGTCGAAAACTGCCCCCTCTTAAAAACCACACTATCACCACTACCAAAATAGCAATTGTTAACAAAGTCACGAAAGGTATTCCAACTCGAGTGTTGTCAATTTTTCTGATTTCTTTAAAACTTGATGTCATATATTACTGTTGGAATTATAGCAACTTTGCCCTATACTTTTATAATGCCGGAAACTAGAGAAAAAGATAAGGAAGTTCCTCAAAACATTTTAGAAAATAAAGTTAGAATTGTCGATATCGGTCGTGATAACGTTAATCAGGAACCAATCCCTAGAGAAATTAAAACTTGGATGGAAAAAGTTGAAGAGGCTTCTTCACTTAATTCTCAAAGCATTAATGATGATCAAGGCCAGCCAATTTTGACCCCAAGCGCCCCCGTCAATCCCAAAATTATTCTCCCTCTTACTCGTCAAACCTTTTTAACTGGTTTCAAAAAAAGTTTTGAAGACGCTGGTCACTGGCTTTCAGTTTTTTTTCTTCGTTTTATTAAAATAAAGAAAGGTAATGTTATTTTTAAAAATAATGATCCCCAATAATTTGTCTGACACTCTAATTCAGCTATTTTTTTCTTTAATTGCCTTAACTGCGGTCATAATTTTACTTTATCTTTTAATCTATACCTTTATTCTCTGGTATCGTTGGCGTGATCGTGAAAAAAAATCTCTGGAATTGATCACTCTCTTAGTGGCTGTTCCCCAGGATAATGAGGTCAAAATTGATGCTATGGAACCGATTATTGGCGCTATGGCTAGTTTATATAAGTCTGCTCGTTTTAAATTTCTCCAAACTTTTATTTCTCAACCCAGTCTTTCCCTAGAAATTGTTGGCACTAATCAAGATATCCGTTTCTATATTTGTTTACCTGAAAAATATCGTGATTTGATTGAAAAACAAGTTTACAGTGTTTACGCTGGGGCTGATATTCAAGTCGTTGACGAACCAAATATCTTTTCTGAAAACGGCAAAGTCGAATCTGCCTGGTTAGCCTTAAAAAAAGCTTCATTTTATCCTTTAAAAACTTATAAAGAAATTCCCACCGATACTCTTTCTGCCTTTTCTTCGGTCTTATCAAAGCTTGCTCCTGAGGAAAGTACGGCAATTCAATTAGTAGTTTCTCCCACTGAAAGCACTTGGTCTAAGTCTGGTAAGGGTTTCATTAGTAGTACTAAAAAATCGGAATCCAATCCCGAAAAAGCCAGTTATAAAGTCGACGCTCACCAGCTAGAGGCCATTGAAAATAAATGTAACAAAACCGGTTTTGAAGTGGCTATTCGTATCGTTTCCGTCGCTCCCACCAAAGAAATTGCTAAAGTAAATTTATCCAATGTTAAGGCCTGTTTTGGTCAATTAGAGTCTCCCTGGAATAAACTATCCACCCGAAAAACTCGTCTTCAATCCCAATTTATTGATGATTTTGTTTACAAATATCCGGTTATCTTTTGGTGGAAAAATAAAACCGTTCTTTCCACTGATGAAATTGCTTCTGTTTATCATTTTCCGAATAAATCAGTTGAAACCCCCAATATTTTTTGGATAAAATCTAAAAAAGCTCCTCTTCCCACCGATGCCCCCCAAGAGGGAATGTATATCGGTGACAATCTTTATCGCGGTGTTACCAGAAAATTCTGTATCACTCCCACCGATCGTCAGCGTCATTTTTATATCGTTGGACAAACTGGTGTTGGTAAATCTTGGCTTTTGGCCGATATGGCTCTTCAAGACATTAAAGCTGGCCGGGGAGTTTGTTTTATTGATCCCCACGATACCTATGAGAGTATTCTAGAAAGAATTCCTCCGGAAAGGGTTGAAGATGTCATCTATTTTGATCCCTCTCAAACCGAACGTCCTATGGGTTTTAATGTCATGGAGTGCGATCGTGAAGATCAACAAGACTTTGTTGTTTCTTCCATTATTAACTTGATGTACAAACTTTACGATCCTTACAAAACTGGTATTGTTGGCCCTCGTTTTGAACATGCTATTCGTAACATTATGATGACCGTTATGACTGAACCAGGCGCTACTTTTATTGAAATTGTTCGTTGTTTAACTGATCCCTCTTATGTTCAATATCTATTACCAAAAGTTTCCGATCCTATGGTTAAAAGATATTGGACTGATCAAATTGCTAATACTAACGATTTTCATAAATCTGAAGTTTTAGACTATATTGTTTCCAAATTTGGCCGTTTTATTACTAATACCATGATGCGTAACATCATTGGCCAGGGAACTTCGGCATTTAATTTCCGTGAAGCTATGGACAATGGCAAGATTTTAATTATCAATTTAGCCAAGGGTTCTATTGGTGAAGAAAATTCTGCTTTTCTGGGTCTAGTCTTAATTCCCAAGATTTTAATTGCCGCCATGAGTCGTCAGGATATTCCCGAGGAAAAACGTCGTGATTTTTACTTGTATGTTGATGAATTTCAAAACTTTGCCACTCAGGATTTTGCGGTTATTTTGTCCGAAGCTCGTAAATATCATTTGAATTTAACTGTTGCTAATCAATTTGTTTCTCAAATGGATGAAGAAGTTAAAAACGCTGTTTTCGGTAATGTCGGTTCTATTTGCTCCTTCCGGGTCGGTATTTCCGATGCTAATTTTCTGGTTAATCAATTTCGACCAGAATTCAATGAACACGACCTTTTAAATCTTGGCACCGGTGAAGTTTATTTAAAAACTATGGTCAATGGTGTTCCCAAAGCTCCTTTTTCCCTTAAAGTCGCCGCTGTTGAAAAAAAGAAACCCGGTAACCCAAAGATGGCCGAAATGATTAAAAAACTCTCTAGCCTTAAATACGGTCGTCCCAAAGCCCTGGTCGAAGCCGAAATCGCCAAGCGCGCCAGGCTTTAATATTCTCTTGGAGTCAGTATTCCCTTAACTATTTCTCTGACAATAATTCCGATTCTAGTAGGTTCTTTCCACTCTGGCCACTTCACTTTCTCCTCATTTGTTCTTTTACTTGGCATACCAGACTCAAGTTGTTCCATCACTAACTGTTTACTTTCATCTAAGATGTTGTTCTCAGGTAGCACTTTTTGATTATAGCTCTTTTAATTTAATCCCTCTTGATTCTTCTTTATTGTCAATTAATTCCAAATATTTTTCAGTCGTGGAAATTCTTTTATGACCGACCACTTGTGATACCACATCGATGGGTACTCCAGATTTTAATTGAAACACAATAAAAGTATTTCTCAAATCATTCACTTTTATACCCTTAATATCGGCTTTATTAAAATATCGATTTAATAAGCTTCTAATATTTCTGGCCAATAATACTCGGTTAGTTTTAGTAATAAATACGTTTTTACTTTTACTTTCGCCTCTCACTTCAGTAATGTATCTTTTTAAAGCAGTTTTAGCCGAATTATTTAAAGGCACTTCTCTTTGAGAGTGGCTTTCATAGCTTTCAATCACAATTTCATTCTCTTTAACTTGGTCCATCTTTAAATTCTCAATTTCTTTGATTCTCAAACCGGCTTGCAACATTAATTCCACTATTGCTGAAGCCCGGATATCATTTCGGCAAGCATCGCGTAAAGACCGATATTCAATCGGTTTTAAAATTTTAGGAATATCATTTTCATATTTGGGATGTTTTATTTCGGAAGATGGATCATTTTCAATTTTCTTTTCATCTTTTAAAAAGCCAAAAAAGTTTTTAATGGAATTCAATTTTCTAGAAACTGATTTCGCTGTGTAACCATTATCGGTCAAATCTTTTTTGAAAGATTCAATCTCTTTGGTTTGGATATTTTCAACGCTGTTAATTTGTGATTTCGCCAAGAAGCTTATCAACTGATTAATATCGCCCTTGTAGGCTACAATAGTATTAGTTGACTTACCCTTTTTACTCAGGGTTTCAGTGAACAAATTTAAAGCATCATTTAAAGCTAAATTAGACATATTTTTCTGATAAATATGTCTTATAGTACCATATATTAGGTTATTCTACAAGTTTATGAAAAACCTTATCTACCGAATTATCTTAATCATCATAACTTTTTCTTCCATTCTTGGAATTTATAAGCAACTATCTTTGCTTTTAAACGCCCAAAAGGAAATTTCTCGTCTCGAGACTAAGGTTTCTGACTTCACTCAAAAAAATAGTAATCTAAAAAAATCCCTAAATCCCTAGACATTTACTCATTCTATTCGTTGTGCTAAAATCCAACAGTTCTTTAGAACAGACATGCGGGGTAGTGTACGGCTGCACGTGAGGCTCATAATCTCACAGGCTGGGTTCAACCCCCAGCCCCGCAACTCAGGTCACTAAAGAAAAAGCCCGCCATTAGGCGGGTTTTTCTTCCGACCTGATGGGGTTGGTGTGAGCGAAGCTCACATAATAACCCCAATTATCTATATAATCGTAATATGTATTACGTTTATATTTTGTATAGTTTAAAAGATAAGAAATTTTACAAGGGATTTACCACTGATTTAAATAGACGTCTCAAAGAACATAACTCTGGAAAAAATACGTCAACAGCCTACCGTCGACCACTAAGATTAGTCCATTATGAAGCATATTTAATCAAAAAAGATGCTGAATTTAGGGAAAAATATTTAAAAACTAGTATGGGTAAACGTGTCATTAAAAAACAACTTAAATATCTCTTGGAATATCTACATCAATCTGATACAATCTCCTCGGTGCCCAAAAACACCTCTACTTTATAACAAAGAGGTCGTCATTAATTTGACGGCTTTTTTGTTGGATTTTGATATAATCACCTAGCTTATGGCAGGTTTATCTGCCGTAGCTTTTTGCGAAGGCAGGGTAGCTCAGTTGGTTAGAGCACGGCATTCATAACGCCGGGGTCGCGGGTTCAAGTCCCGCCCCTGCTACCAAGCCAGATATTTCGGAGCTCAGCGCTCCGAGAAGGCTTAAGACTTCGTAAACAAGATCGTCATATTTTGTGACGTGAGTGAGAGTAGGTGCAACTCCTACATCTGGCACAGGGGCATGTAGCTCAGTTGGTGAGCAGTCCGGTGTACACCGGACGGGTCCAGGTTCAACTCCTGGTTTGTCTACTTGGGTGCATAGCTCAGTTGGTTAGAGCGCCGATCTTATAAGTCGGAAGTCCTAGGTTCGAGTCCTAGTGCACCTACTCATAGTATTATTTTATCCCCATCGCCGCTAATACCTCGTCCAAAGTTTTTTGAGCTTCGGCACGGGCTTTTTTACTGCCTTCCTCAATAATCTGGTTAATTAATTCATCTTTACCTTCAAATTGGGCTCTTCTGTCCCTGATTGGTGTCAAAAATCTATTTAATGCCGCCGATAACTTTGTTTTAACTTCGACGTCACCAACTTGCCCTTTAATATATCTATCCTTAAGATCGGCCACTTCCTCTTTGTTATCATTAAAAGCATCGTGATAAATAAACACCGGATTGCCTTCCACGTGTCCGGGATCAGTCGGTTTAATTCTGGTCGGATCGGTATACATCGATTTTACTTTTTTATTAACTGTTTCCTCGTCATCGGATAAATAGATGCAGTTGCCGATGCTTTTGCTCATTTTTGCCTGGCCATCAGTGCCCACTAAAGTGCCACCTTCACCGATTAATGCCTTAGGTTCAGGAAAAATTTCTCCAAAATTTTTATTAAAATCGCGGGCGATTTCTCGGGTCACTTCCACATGACTTTCCTGATCTTTCCCTACCGGTACTAAATTTGCCTTAACCATCAAAATATCCGCCGCCTGTAACACTGGGTAATTTAATAACCCGAGCGATGGCTGTTCGATATTTAAATCATGCATCACGTCTTTTAAAGTTGGCACTCGCAAAGCTCGGGGGACCGTAATTAAATTTGAAAAAATCAAAGATAAATAAGCCACATCCGGCACTCTCGACTGTTGGTAAATTGTACATTTGTTCGGGTCAATCCCGACAGATAAATAATCTAAAACCAAACCTCTAACTCTTTCGTTAATTAATGACGTTTTTTCCTTACTTATGGCCGTTGTTAAAGTATGTAAATCGGCCATAATAAAAAAACAGTCGTACTCATCCTGCAGTGCCACTCGATTTTTGAGTGTCCCTACATAGTGACCTAAATGTAACGGCCCCGTTGGTCTATCTCCAGTTAGAATTCTTTTTTTATTGGTATTCATATATTTATAGTGAAATTCTAACATTTAAACGAGGTAGAAGATTTTCATAAACATTTTCTACATCTTTATCACCCCGTCCTGACAAATTAATAACAATTATTTTGTTTCTGGGCAAAATCTTTGCTAACTTAATTCCATAAGCAATGGCGTGAGCTGATTCTAAAGCCGGAATAATTCCTTCCGTTCTACTTAATATTTGGAAAGCTTCTGTTGCTTCCAAATCGGTAGCATTTTCATTTTGTAACCGACCGATTGATTTTAAGTAACAATGTTCTGGTCCCACTCCCGGATAATCAAGTCCTGATGCGGCCGAATAACTCTCTTTAATTTGACCATTTTTATCTTGAAGCAATAGACATTTAAAACCATGAATTGTGCCCATTTTTCCTTTAGATAATGATAAACCATGTCGCTCTGTTTTTGCTCCCATTCCCGCGGGCTCCACTCCAATCATTTTTACCGATAAATCATTAATAAAATTATAAAATAATCCAATCGCATTAGAACCGCCACCAATACAAGCCACTAAATAATCTGGCAGTCGTTTTTCCATTTTCAAAATTTGCTGTTTTGCCTCAATACCAATTATTTTTTGAAAATCGCGCACCATCATTGGATAGGGGTGTGGTCCCACTGCCGACCCCAGTAAGTAAAAAGTTTCTGTATCTTGGGCATATGCATTTAAAGCTGTGTCCACTGCATCCTTAAGTGTCCCTTGACCGGACTTCACTTCAATCACATTTGCCCCTAATAATTTCATTTTATAAACATTTATCTTTTGGTTGATAACATCCCGGGCCCCCATATAAACATCACACTTCATACCAAATAGAGCGGCTACAGTTGCCGTGGCTACTCCATGTTGGCCCGCCCCAGTTTCTGCTATTAACTTAGTTTTACCCATCCTTTTGGCTAATAATGCCTGTCCTATAGCATT
>JBAZWK010000013.1:0-19797 GCA_041660365.1 Candidatus Shapirobacteria bacterium
TGAGTGGTAACAAAGGCTAATTTTATTAAAATAGAAATATTTCTCGTAAGGTGATAAAATTACGGTAGGTGCCAGATAAAGCAAAGATATTAATATCAATACCACATGACCAAGAGGTAGACAGTTTTCCTTTTTCTGACTTACCATTTTCAAATAATTTTCGTCGAATTTATAATTCATTAAATTCTGAGGGAATACTGGGGAAATTGGAACAAAGTGTTATGCCGGCTGATGTTCCTCAGTTTTATGTTTACGCATGTCAGAGATCATCTGGTGAAAACAAAGTGAATGTTTCGTATGGATTTGGGGGAAGTGAGGACGAGAGTAGAGCAATCATTAGTTCTATTGGTGAAGCAGTTGAACATTATTGTATTTTGCATGAAAGAAAAGATTTTTTTATTCATAATGCTTATGAAAAGCTTAAATCGGAAGCAATTGATCCACTTCGTTTTGTACCGTTTACCCAAAAACAATTAAAAAGCAAAAGATATAAAAAATTTAATATTTCTCATAGTGATTCTATAAACTGGCTGGAAGGATATTCTCTTACTAATTGTAAAAAAGTGTTATTACCAGCTTCTTTAGCTTATGCCAATTACAGTTGTAAGAAACATAATGAGTTAGGCATTATTAGAATGCCGATTAGTACTGGAGCGGCATGTGGGCCGAGTTTAGATTCTGCTATTAATAGGGGTATTTGCGAAATAATAGAAAGAGACGGGTATATGATTTCTTTCCTTCCACAAATGCCAAAAAGAATAATATTGATAGATAAATTCAATACTGAACTCAGTGATTTTATTCGTAGGTTCACAAGATACAATTTTGAATTGTATTTTATAGACACGACCTTAGATAGTAAGGTTTTTTCGGTTGTTTGTCTGTTAATCGATCGGAGTGGAAGTGGACCGGCCGTATGTGCAGGTTTGGGAGGGGGTTTTGTTCCAACTAATGCAATCAAAACTTCTGCAATTGAGGCATTAAGACGTTACGTTTCAGATAGGAATTCATTTTTCAGGTCTGAGGGTCACTCTTCTTTAAAAAAATATTCCTTTGAGTGGTTTATTAGAAATAAACACAAAGTTTGGAGCGCCCCTCATATGATTAAACTGGTTGAAGATTTGGTTAAAAATGCGAAGAAAACGAAGTTACCAAGAGAGATATTCATTAATAATGAGAAAGAGAAAAGGAAATATTTAACTGAAAAATTAAAAAGTTTAGGGTGTGAACTTTTTTATATTGACATGACAATTCCGGAAGTTGACAAACAAGGCTTAAAAGTAGTTAAAGTACTCTGTCCTGAAATGGTGCCGTTATGGTATGACGAAAGATATCCTTATTTTGGTATGGAAAGGTTAATAACGGTTCCAGAGAAAAGTGACATTAAGGTAAATTTAAACCTAAACGTGAAGGAGTTAACTAATATACATCCTTTTTAATAATATGGACAAACAATATACACGATTAAAAAAAATTAAGTTGCCTGACATTAAGACACCAGAGGGTGAGTTGCAAAATACAATTTTAAAACGCAAGTCTTATCGTGATTTTTCTAGTAAATCAATTAGTAAGCAAGCATTAACAAAGATTCTATATTATAGTTCAGGAGTAGTGAGACCAAATTTATTTGAAAGTAACAATCCTTTTCGGGTGTATCCATCAGCTGGTGCAAAATATCCTTTAGAAATTTATGTTTTAGTAATGACAGTAAGGGGTGTTGATCGTGGTCTTTATCATTACAATCCGTTGATGAATTACTTAGATATTTTATCGTTAAATGTTACTAAAAAAGAGCTGGATCCTATTTGGATGGAAAAGCAAAAATGGTTTGAAAATGCATCTGTAATAATATTTATCACTTCGATATTTGACAGAACTACTGATAAATATGGAGCGAGAGGAGTGATGTTTCCATACATTGAAGCGGGTCACATAGCACAAAATATATATCTTTTAGCGACTTCACTAAATATTGGTTGTTGTGCTATTGGAATGTTAAATGAGAAATTTGTTATTAAACTATTAGATATAAATCCAAGGAAAGAATACCCAATTTATTATTTAGCTGTAGGAAATTGACTTTTTAACCTATAGTTATATAATAACTACAAATGCCTATAGAAATAATTAAACGTTTGGAACAAGAAAGGCGTGATAAAGCAGAGAGGGAGAGAATTGTCGCTGAACAGAGAGCACAGAGAGAAATTGTTTTAAGAAACGAAGCTGAGAGATTACAAAAAGAAAAGGAAGAGGCTAGACGTCAATTTGTTCTTCAGCAAACTGGAAAAATAATACACTCAAGTGGTGTTTGGGATGGACTTAAGCGAATTGAAACAGAATTGTTGGAGGGTAGTGTTGAAAATCATGGATTTTGTAACTCTTCACTTTGGGATAAATTCACTTTAGCTTGGGGAAAAGGATACTTGACTAATACTAGTGGAACAGTCACTTCGGTGGGTTCTGATTTTAGTTTTTCTACTATTGAGGTCACAATTGATCCAGACCAGGAAATTCTAAATATTGATGGTTTAAATAGATATACTCTTGATAAGAAGGAGTTAACAAATAAAGGTAGGGTTGAAGAAGTATTGGCGAAGGCATACCTTGATCCGAAGAGACATGTTTATTCTAAATCTTATAGTAGTGATCATGAAGATAATTCCGGGTGTTGTTGTTGTAGTGCAAATTAAAAACTTTAATTTGAATAATTGGCCAAATTGGTTCTAAAATCGTTCCAGAGAGCGAGCATCTTCGATGGTGTTGCTTGATAGGAATATAATTAGATATGATTAAACAATTTTTGGTTTCTTTTCTATCTTTTTTGTTGATTGATGGAATTTGGTTGATGGTAGTAGCAAAGAATTTTTATGCTAAACACTTAGGATATTTGATGACCAAAACTCCTAATTTGGCTGCTGCGGGCATATTTTATTTAATTTATATTTTTACATTGGTTATTTTAGTTATTTCTCCAGCTTTACAGAAAGGATCTTTAACAACGGCCATCTTAACCGGAGCATTATTCGGGCTTTGCGCTTATGCAACATACGATTTAACAAATTTAGCCACCATTAAAGATTGGCCATTATTAGTGACAGTTATAGATTTGGTTTGGGGAACTTTTGTTACCGGAGCTGTTGCCGGTATAAGTTATTTTATTTTATCTAAATGGCTTTAATCTATTCTGCTATTTTGATTTGGGTCTACATGACGGTCTGGTACTTGGTTTCAATTGTGAAAAAACGAAATGATATTGCTGATACTGCCTGGGGATTAGGTTTTATCTTGATAACTATATTTAACTTTGTATTCAATCCCAGTGAAAAATTATTAATTTCTTTGGTATTAATTTCAGTTTGGGGAACAAGGTTAGCACTTCATGTTTACAACCGAAATAAGAACAAAAAAGAAGATTATAGATATCAACAATGGAAAAATAATGCTTATCTGAAAGTGTTTATGACCCAAGGATTTTTTATGTGGCTTATAACCTGGCCAATCATAAATTCAACCGGAGTTATGAAATTATTTAATATAATGGGAATTTTAATCTGGCTTGTTGGTTTTTATTTCGAGGCAACTGCAGATAAACAATTAAAGAAATTTATTGCTAATCCAAACAACAGAGGAAAAATTATGCAAAATGGCCTTTGGGCTTATAGCCGCCACCCCAACTATTTTGGAGAAGTAACGATGTGGTGGGGTATTTGGTTGGTCAATCTCAATACAAATTGGTGGACTATTATTGGACCATTAACAATAACCTTTTTAATTTTAAAAGTGTCCGGTGTTCCTTTACTTGAAAGAAAATATGAAGGAAACAAAGAATATGAAAATTATAAAAAAAGAGTGTCGGTTTTTATTCCATGGAAATTAAAAAAGTAGTTTTTGATTTATATTTTGTCTGAGCGCAGTCCCAATAGGGGGGTTGAATTGATATAATTGATATATGACTAAAAACCCTGTTATTAATGCCCTTGGCGCTGCAGCGTATATTATCCTTGGAGTTGTGATTATGACTTTTGGGACACAGCCATTAAGGAATAAACCTGATACTTTTTTTGCCCCGATTGTGTTTCTATCACTTTTGACATTATCTGTGGCGGTAATGGCATTTCTGTTTTTTTATCAACCACTAATGCTTTTTATTGAAGGTAAGAAAAAAGAAGCGGTAAACCTATTTGTTAAAACTGTGGGTATTTTTGCAGCTATCACTGTTGTGGCTTTGATACTACTTTTTTCAGGGATTATATAGATTAGGGGCCTTTTTGATTTATTTTTAATTTGTAGAAAAATTTCTTGACTTGTTTGGCTTGGGATGGTATTTTGCGATATGAGCAATATGCCAGAAGCAGGTAGTCAAAATGGGAATGGAAATCATCTTCCGGTAAATATTTCGGAACATTTACGTAATCAACAGGAATTACATCCGGAAGCAACAGGGGCGTTAACTTCGATTTTAGCTGATATGACGCGGGTGGCAAAAAGAATTTCGTATTTGGTAAATACGGCAGGACTAACTGACGCTTTTGGTTATACGGGAAAGACTAATGCTCAAGGGGAACAAGTAATAAGGCTTGACGAAAGGGCTAATGAACAGTTTAAAAATGTTCTTAAAAACAATCATCATGTGGCTGGTTATGCCTCCGAAGAAGAAAATTCTTTTGTATCTTTTTTGCCGGGTGTTGAAAGAAAATATGTTGTTTGGTTTGATCCGCTTGATGGCTCATCAAATTTTGATACCAATGTTTCCATAGGTTCCATTTTTTCGATTTATCGAAGAGTTACTGATGTGAACGGGCCGGTTGAGGAAAGGGATTTTTTACAAAAAGGGTCGGAACAGGTTTGTTCGGGATATTTTTTATATGGAACAAGCACGATGTTTGTTTATACAACCGGTGACGGAGTTTATGGTTTTACTCTTGATCCAAGCGTAGGCGAATTTGTTTTACCGGAAAGTTATTCTAAAATTCAAATACCGGAGAGGGGCATGATTTATAGTGTTAATGAAGCAAATAGCGAAAATTGGTCCGCGAGAGTCAAAGAATATATTCATGAACTTAAAACGAGGAAAGAAGATCCTTGTAGTGCTAGATATGTGGGATCGCTGGTGGCAGATGCCCATCGTAACATGTTGAAAGGCGGAGTTTATTTATATCCAAGCGATAAAAAATATCCAAACGGAAAATTAAGGGTGAATTGTGAACTAAATCCATTATCATTTGTTACCGAACAGACTGGTGGGAAATCTATAAACGAAAATGGTTTAAGAATTATGGATATTCAACCCCGTACGTTGCATGAGAGAAGTTCAGTGGTGATTGGAAGTAGGAGGGAAGTAGAATTATTTAGTAGTTTTGATCCCGAATATTTTATAAAGTAGACAGAAGCCAGTTAAACCGGTAAAAATTGCCAAAGCGGCAATAATTAGGGTAACAATTTGAAAAGTACCAGTAAAGATGAAGATACCCAATAATAGGGCTAAAGCACCAATACCTAAGCGAATGTTTTTATCTAATTTACTTTCGTTTTGGGTAAACATATTTTTAATTAATTAATAAATGATTTTAGTTCTTCGGAAAAAACAGATTCTGGTCTAAAGCCAATAAAATCTTTAAGCACTTCGCCATTTTTGAATAGTTTCATATTAGGAATACTTTGAATTTGGTAATCCATGGCTAATGCCTGATTTTCTGGTTGCTCGGTATCAACTTTAACTACTTTTAACTTACCTTCAAACTTGTTAGCTAGTGCCTCTAACACTGGAGCCATCATTTGGCAGGGGCCACACCAGGGGGCCCAAAAATCGACTAAAACAGGGGATTTTGATGTTAAAACTTCTTTTTTAAATTCTTCCTGTCCTTTGACATTAATTGGATTTGACATATTTTTTAATATTAATTAATAATTTTTTATCTTCTTTTTTAACTGATTTTAAACAGGTATCAAATTGGTCTTCAACAATAGTATCCATGACGCTGCTAATTGCTGATTTGACGGCTTTGAGTTGAGTTAAAACTTGAAGGCAATCTTTATGGTCATCGATCATTTTTTTAACACCACTAATTTGGCCATTAATATTATTTAATCTTTGAGAAATTGTTTTCATTTAGGAATTGTACTATACACCCCCCTGGGGTGTCAAGAAACAAATTTATTTCATAAATGCTATGATTAATTAATTATTGATTTGTAATTAAAATGAAAAAATACTTAATGATGTCTTTTTTGTTTCTGTTATTAACTACTCCTGTTTTGGCCAAAGGGGCCGTAGTGGTGAACCAGCAATCAGGTCAGGGAACAGCAACAGTGGCAAGCCAAAGAGTTAGTGTTTCTCCGACGGGGAATCAAGTTAAAAATCAAAATGAAGTGAAAACTCAAAACCAAGGGGAGGATCAACAATTAAGTGTTAAAACTCAGGAAAGTGAACTATTGAATGAAGATGTGACTCAAAGTTTTACTAAAGTTTCTGACCAGGTACATCAATTAATAGATACTGTTGGGGCAAAGGGTGGTATTGGACAAGAAGTTAAAGTAATTGCTCAAAGCCAAACCAAATTACAGGATGAAATTAAGTCTGATTTTGATAATTTAAATTCCCGAAGTGCTTTAACAAAACTATTGGTTGGTTCTGACAAAAAGATGACTAAATCTTTAGAACAAAAAGTGGAACAAAATCGTTTAATGATCCAACAATTGGAGCAGTTGAAGTTGCAGACTAAAAATACTGGTGACTTACAACAACTTCAAGAAACTATTGATTTAATGACTTATCAAAGCACTTCTTTACAGGACAAAATTGATAAAGAAAATAAAGTAAACGGAATGTTTGGATGGTTAGTAAACTTATTTAAATAATAAGAAAATAAAAAATACCCCCAATTTAGGGGGTATTTTTGGATAAGTAATAAAACTATTGGTTATTGTGCATTCCCATGCCATTACCTTGACCCATACCGTATTTAACTCTGAAAGCATTCAACAAAGTAGAATCACCTTTCTGAGAAGCCAATTGGGCAGTGGCAAATTCTTTGAAGTTTGATTCGTTAACGAATCTGGTAACACCACGGCCAGTCATGTTGGCAAGCCAGGTTTTATAATCACTGTTTTGGAAAGCAGTGAGGTTAGTTTCGTGCCTTTCTTCGGTGTAATAAGGACCCTTGACGGTAGCATCACCACGATAGGCAAACACGGGGGTAAAAGATTTAACAGCGACTAGCCCGAGGGCTAAAGCAGCAATTCCGAGAACTATTTGAGTTTTCATATATTGATTTGAATTATTAAAAGACTTGCGCAGTCTATTAGTAATACAAGCCGATTAATTATTTTCTTTCAACATATTTTGATTCGTACCAGTCCAAGGTCTCACTTCGTCAACCTTAAAAGTTTTATTATTAGTTTGTGTCCCAATTAATTTAACCTCTTCTCCAACTATTATTTGAACTCTACCCCTGACTAATGGCTTACCGGTTATAGTCCAAATTTTTCCATCAAAATCTTTTATTTCAAAATAGTTTTTATTTATGCCAATTATTTCTCCCGATAAGTAACCCGACTGGGGATTATTCCACACCATCATTTTCATTGGTACTATTTGGCGATAATAAGGGAGACTAGTTTCTAAATTTCTATCTATTCTACTTGCCACTCCGGCTTTAAATAAAATGCCACCAACAATCAATCCAACAATACTGATGAATACTATTACAAGCCATCTAGAAAATCGGTAAGCTCTCTTAGTTTTTTCAAACAAAAGAAAAGACAATACTAAAAATACTACAGTTACAAATAGCCATAGATATGGCGTAATAATATTATCAGCCAGTCCGAACCATGAAATACCTGTTCCTAGAATTAAAAATCCTATGCTTATGATAAAACTTAACCATAATCCCCAGTTTTTAGCTATGAATTTCCAACGTGGAATTGGTTTTATTTGCTCTTGATCGATAAGTTTTAATGCTTTATCGCTAATATTGATTTTCTGTTTCATAGATTTTTTTAAATTGTAACTTGGCACGGGAAATAAGGGTGGCCACTGTACCCATAGGTTTCTGTAAAATATCGCTAATTTCGGAATAATCTTTGTCTTCAAAAAATTTTAGAATTAAAACTTCTTTATATTCTGGTTTAATTTTATCTAAGATTGTTTTTAAATAATCGTTAAAATGCAACTTAATAGTGTCTTTTTCTATATTGATATCGGCAACTAGCCAATCAACAAATTCGTCATTGTTTTCAATATCGATTTTTACTGACTGTTTATTCTTCTTCATAAAATTTATTGCCTGATTATGAACAATTCGATATAGCCAACTACTAAATTTTAAATTACAATCGCAATCATTTAAGTGCTGATAAGTATTAATAAAGGATTCCTGAATGATATCGGCGATATCGTCATCAGACAAATATGTAAAACGACGAACGTAGTTTGCTAGTTTTTCTTCATAACGCTTCATCAGACAGTAAAAATATCGACTATCATCTATTGATAGTGCAACTAGTTTATTATCATCCAAATTTTGGCATTTTTGATCGATCATCTATGTTCTAGTATATATACAATATTACTAAGTGTTTTCTTTCAAAACTTTCCGGTTCCTGAATGCTTTTACTAGGGGGAGCGAAGATAATTTAAAATAAAATAAATTAATTGTTGTTATAATGAAGATATGAAAAAAGAAGAACAATCAAAAGAATGCTGTTGTAAAGAAAAAATGTTTACTCGAGGTCATCATCACCAATATGGTCACGGTGAATCCAGCGCTATATATGGCATGGGAGTAGTGGGAGCATTGTTTTATTTTTTGCAAAGTGCGACTACTTTTGGACTGATAATGTTGGGAATTGGCAAAGCGATTTTTTGGCCGGCAATTTTGATGTTTAAGTTGCTGACTTTTTTACAAATGTAGAGATGATAAGTTTGTGTAAAAGTTGTGGCCGGTGTTGTAAACTTTTTTTAATAAATCTTTCCAAAAAAGAATTTGATTCGGGAGTTTATCAAGCTAAATTTCAAGGAGATAATCTTTATTTGCTTGATCAAAAAGCTGATGGAAGTTGCATTTATTTAGTGAATAAATTATGTAGCATTCACACTTGGCGACCAAAGGTTTGTCAAAATTTTTTTTGCAATTCTAAAAATAAAAAATTTGAAAAAATGATTAAAATTATTAAAGAGGCAACATATGTCAGAAACAAAGATTAAAAAGGGGGTCTTTAAGTGGATACATTTAGAGACGATCGCAGTTTTGGTGGGATATTTTTTAGTGTCAAATTTTATATTAGTAAAATCATTAGCCCATGCCAATGTTTATGTTTCGTTTTTAGTACCGTTAATTTTTGGGGTAGGGTCGAGCTGGACTTTTTTATATTTATTTAGCCATCAGGATTTTTGGCATTTTATAAAAAATTTAGCGGATCAAGAAAAAAAACAAGAGAATAAATATTTAGGTAAATTTAAACATTACGGGAAAATATTTACTTGTATTTTAATAAGTGCCTTCGGGGGGCCAATATTTTTAGCATTGACGACGAGATTTTTGTTTTCTGAAAAAGAAAATAGATATTTAATAGTGACAGCTTCCAATATTGTTTCAACATTGTTGATTGTGGCAGTGGCAAAAGGATTTTTGGGAATTTTTTATTGAAAAACAGGAAAAAATTAATAAGCGTATACTATTAATTGTGTTGATTTTAATTTTACTTTTAGTGATTGGGTCATTTTTGGTATATATATCAAAATATAACTTTATGCTGGTTTCGGTTAATTTGGGAGTGATAACTTTTTCAAATATTCCTCTTTTTTATGTAATTGCAGCAGCTTTAATTATTGGACTGGTGTTGTCTTATTTAGTTTATCGGATTCAAGCAATTTCGACGTTCTTTGAAGTGAGGGGAAAAAATAAAGAAATTAAAAATGAGAAAGAGGAAGTATTGGAATTGACGAAAAGAGTTCATCAATTGGAATTAGAAAACGAAAAAATAAAAAATGGATCGGAAAAATCAGAGCCAACTGATCAAAATGCCCTGTGAAAAATTTATTGACAAAAATTTATAAGGCTTTACATTTGTCAAAGAAGTGGCAGCTTTTAGTAATGCGTTTATCTCAAGATAAGTTTTTGGTGGGGACGACAGGGATTGTTTTTAATGATAAAAATGAAATTTTATTATTTAAACATAGCTATCGAAGCCAGGCCTGGAGTTTGCCGGGTGGATATTTAAAAGCGGGGGAGCATCCCCGTGAGGGATTGGAAAGAGAAATTAAAGAAGAGTCGGGATTGACAGTCAGTATGGATGAATCAGTAAAAACTAGAACTGATCGGGATTCGGCCCGTTTGGATTTGTGTTATAGCGGAGTTTTAATTGGCGGCGACTTTGTACCAAGCCATGAAGTGTCGGAATATGGTTTTTTTAGCCAAGAAAATATGCCATTACTTAGGAGTAATCAGGTATTTTTAATTGACGAAGCATTGAAAGAAAAAATTATATAGTATTTTGCTTTCTTGAAATTCCAATTACGGCCCAAAGACCACCAACATATTCTTTATTATCGTTCCTGTTTATCCATAAAGGTTGGATATATTCTTTTAAAGTTTTTTCTTGAGGAAAGTTACTTTTATATGGACCAATAATTGTGGCAGTGCCATCGAACGAGTCGATAATAGTTGCAGAACCGTCTTTTTTGACATTAGTGGCAATAATGATATGAGTTGAACCGTGTAAGATTGTTCCAATTGTTATTATTCCTCCAGATTCACAAATAGTTTGGGCTTTTGATAGGATATCAGGCCATTGAGATTCAGAAATAATGACGGGTGGAAGAGAAGTGAAGTATTCAGTTTTTGAAACTAAATCTGGATTCAATAATTTAATAGCATCGCCAATTCCGTTATTATCTATAAAGCCGCCTTGATCTAGTATGGGAACAAGACCCCATTGATTATTAAAAGTGGATTTTTTGAGTATTTTGTAAGTACTACCGATGGTATTATCTGGAACTACTCCAGTATTCAAATATTCACACAGTTTTATAATGGTTGTCACAACGGCTGAGCCACAAGTGTTGTTGTGATTAGGAACTTCTTTTTCTAAATATTCATTATCATCAAGCTGATTGGTGATTATTTTTCTAGTATTTTTTCCCTGTAACTCAGTAAAAGTTTTTGGGTTGGCTAAAATTTCTAGTTGTTCAGGAAGTGATAAATGCCAAGTTTCCGGGGTAGGGGTTTCAAAGTAACGTGGTCTAAAAGCTAAACTTAAAACTGTTAGACCTGCTATTCCTAAAAAATCTCTTCTAGAAATTTTTTTTTGGAAAAAAGGGTTTTCAGACAACATGTGGGGAATTATATGGTATGGTTAGTTATTTGACAAGTGGTACAAGTAGTTGTACTATATCAAGTATGACAAGTATCTTAAAACAACGAGTTACCCTGTTTATGAAACCATCAATTGCCAAGCATGCTCGGGCGCAGGCAGTACTGGAAGATTTAACTTTGACTAAATTAGTAGAAAAAGCCTTGATTGATTATTTACCCGAAGAGATAATTATCAAAAAACCGAAATTTTAAGTGAAAATTTGATTTATTTGTTGAGTTTTTGGGAGGATAAAAATGACAGAAATTGTGAATCCGCCAGTGGTAAATGAGGCGACAAAATCGCAGAAAATAGAGTACGTGATCTATTTCTTTTTTGGCTTAGTAGAAATACTATTGGCCTTTAGATTAATATTTAAATTAATGGGGGCGAGTTTAGCCAGCGCCTTTGTGCGATTAATTTATGTAGTAACGGGAATTTTTGTTTTACCTTTTAATGGGATATTTCAAAAAGGATATACCCAAGGTTTAGAAACTACTTCTGTTTTAGAGCCGGCGACAGTAGTGGCAATTATCGTTTACATTATTATCGCTTGGGGAATTGTGAAATTAGTACGCATTTCCTCGGGTGAACAACAGGAGTCTTAAAAATATGGGAATACTAGACATTATTATTGTTTTATTAGTGATTTCGTGGTTGGGGGGATTTACTCTTCATTTAGGGGGAGGACTAATTCACTTATTGTTAGTTATTGCGTTAATTGTTTTTATTGTTCGATTATTAAGTTAAACAAAATATATGACATTTTCAATGACAAATTTAAGTCCTTTGGCGTCGTTAGTTTTTGGAATTTTAATTTTAATTTTTCCAAAATTAATTAATTATTTGATTGCGGCTTACTTGATTATTATTGGATTAATTGGGCTTGGTTTTATCAGATAATGAGACAAAAAATTGATGCAATATCAGTACCACTAGAGGTGGATACATTGGTAAAAGAAAAAGAAATTGAAATTGAGGTGGAACATAAAATTTTGGATGAAAATTTAGTGGCGGGTTTAGTGGAAAAATCCAATCGAATATTGGCTAGTGTGACCAGTGTGTTTCCTTTTGATTTTTTTCCAAATACTATTAACGTGGAGGAGGGAAGAATCACAATAATTGTCCGGAATTTTTTCTATTCTTCCCAAGTTCACAGCGTGGATATTAAAGATATTTCGAATGTATTTATTGATTTAGCGCCATTTTTTGCTCAGCTCGTAATTGTGTCAAAAACTTTTGCTCAAAATCAAATTAAAATAAAATTTTTGAGAAAAAATGAAGCGATTTTTGTCAGAAGAATGATTGAAGGGTTAAGAGTTTTTGAAAGTAAACAAATTGATACGTCGATTTATTCTAAGGAAGAATTGATTAAAAAATTAGAAGAATTAAGCACCACGGAAATTGTGACATAAGAGAATAATGTGTCTTGATATTTGCCTAAAATTAGGTAAAATATTAGGATAATCTTATGATTTATGTTTTTGCCATATTAACCTTTGTGTCAACATTGATTGGGGGATTGGTGGGGATTAAATATCAAGATAAATTGCATTTGATTTTGGGATTTACGGCCGGAGTGTTATTGGGAGTGGTATCTTTTGAGATATTTCCGGAAATTATTAAATTGGTGGGAGGTGGGGATCCGATAAGGGCGATGGTGGCTTTGGTGTTGGGTTTTTTACTTTTTCATATTTTAGAAAAAACTTTATTGATTCATCATGAGCAAGAATCAATGTATGGGAAGCACAAACATCCAGTGGTGGGGGCAGTGTCAGCCCTAGCATTGGCCGGACATTCATTTTTGGATGGGGTGGGAATTGGTTTAGGATTTCATATTTCGGCAAGTGTAGGGATATTGATTGCGGTGGCAGTGATGGCTCATGATTTTTCTGATGGTTTAAATACGGTTTCTTTGACTTTAATGCATAAAAATACCCAAAGAAAGGCATTTTTATTTTTAACACTGGACGCGTTGGCACCGGTTTTGGGGGTAATTTCCACAATGTTTTTTCAAATACCGGAAAGTTTTATGGTGATATATTTGGGATTTTTTGCGGGATTTTTATTATATATTGGAGCAGCCGAAATTTTACCAGAGGCTCACAGTGAACATTCTTCTTATGGCACAATAATAATGACGGTTTTAGGAGCAGTTTTTATTTTTGGAATCAGTCGAATGGTTTAATTTATTTGATAAAAGTGATAATTAGAGCGAGGGCGGCCAGACCCATAGCAAACATGGTGGTCCAAACTAAAAATTTCGAGAGAGGACCACTTTTATGTTCGCCCATAATGTCTTTATTTTGGGCGATTTTAGCGATTAAAAATAAGAGAGGTACGGCGATGATGCCATTGATAACGGCGGTAAAAACCAGGGCTTTAACCGGATCGATACCGATGAAATTGATCATTAAGCCGATGAGAGTGGCAATAGTGATGACGCCGTAAAAACCGTGGGCGCGTTTGAATTTTAAATTGAGACCTTCTTTCCAATTTAGAGCTTCGGAAATAGCGTAAGAGGCAGAACCGGAAAGGACAGGAACGGATAAAAGACCGAGACCAACGACACCAATAGAAAACAAAACTTTAGCCAGGTAACCGGAGTTAGGGAAGGTATTAACTAGCGGTTCTAGAGCTTTGGCGGCATCGGCAGAGGTTTTAATGTCGGTAATACCGTTTTGATGTAAAACGGTGGCGGCAACGACGATGATACTCCAGGTAACAAGTTCAGAAATTATCATGCCGACAATAGTATCGATTCGGAGATTACGGATAAATTTGGCGGAAAGAATGGGTTCACCGTTAATTTTTTTTATGCCTTTGGTTTTTTCTTCTTCAACCTCTTCAGAGGCTTGCCAAAAAAACATGTATGGAGAGATGGTAGTGCCTAAAACCCCGGTGATAATAAATAAAAAAGCAAAAGAAAATTCAAAATGGGGAATAAAAGTGCTTCTTAGAATTTCGGCCCAGGGTTGATGAACTAAAAAAACAGTTAGAGGGTAGGAAAGAAGGGCAAGGGCGAGCCATTTGAGAACTTTGGCGTAAGTTTTGTAGCTGGTAAAAATTTCTAAAATTAAGACAAAAGCAGTGAAAGCTAAACACCAAAAAACAAAGTTAACAGGTAAAACTAATTGGGTGGCGGCGGCCATGGCACCTAAATCGGCACCAATATTAATAGTGTTGGCGATTAAGACTAAAAGACAAACAGCATAAACAATTTTTTTAGAATAATGATCTTTAATAACGGCAACCAGACCTTTTTCTTTGACGGCGCCAATACGGGCGCAGGCTTCCTGAACGGCGCTTTGAAAGGGAAGCATAAAAATAGCCGTCCACAATTGACCGTAACCAAACTGAGCCCCGGTTTGAGAATAGGTGGCAATACCCGAGGGATCGTCATCGGCGGCGCCGGTAATTAGTCCGGGACCGAGGATTTTAAGAAAACGGTGAAATTTATTTTTTCGATTCATAGTTATATATTATGAATAAATTAAGGATTATGTATAGGTTTAAAAATAATTTTATCCTTTAAGACGAATATTTTTCCTAAAAATAGGTTATAATGAGATATTGATTTCACGAAGATAGAGTTAAAGCCCGGGTGACTGTCAATTATTTATGGATGAATTGAATATTTTTGATGTCTTGATTGTGTATTCTGAAAAACTAGCGGAGAGTGCGGTGGAAACGAAAAGTATGACGCCTTTTGCTAAAAATTCTAAGAATGAATCTTACAATATTGTTTATGGTTATTTTTTAGAAACTTGTGAAAAGTTTGGTTTGAAGGCCGCTTTTACGACTTCAAAAGATATTATTGGAGCAGGAATTTGTCGGAGTTTTTGGCAGTATAAAAATAATCAATGGCAAAAAAATAATTCACTTTGTTTTTCAACTCTGATTTTTGATAAATTTTCCCCGATTAGAAAAGGGATTAAGAGCCGACGAGAACTTTTATTTTCAGATCCAAAAATAAAACCTTTTAATGATCCAGCTTTATATAATTTGTTTTTTGACAAACAAAAAACTTACGAAAAATTGGCGGAATATGCAATTCCAACCATATCTTTAGAGGAAAATAGTTTAGAAAGTGTCGAAAAGGCCTGTGTAACTTTGGCAAAATTATTGGGACGGCACCCTGATTCAAAAGATTTTGGAAGTGAAATAGTGATGAAAGATCGTTTTGGAGCGGGGGGACGACATATTTTTAAATTTAAAAGCGGCCAATCAAAAAATATGTTGGCAGCAATGAATAAAAACACAAAAGTGTCATACATTATTCAACCTTTTGCCAGATTTGATCAGGGTTTTAGCTACAAAAATATTTTTGCTTCAACCGATATCCGATTGATTTATTTGAAAGGGAAGATTGTTCAGTCGTATATTCGAGTGGCAAAAGCAGGGGATTTTCGTTGTAATGAGCATCAAGGAGGATTATTAACTTACTTAACTTTAGACGAATTGCCAAAGGCGTTGGTGGCTAAATCAAGCCAAATTGCGACAATGTTGGACAAAAAATGTTCTCTCTTTACTTTGGATTTTATAATGAGCAACAATGGCAATGCGTATTTTTTGGAAGGTAATACTGGGCCAGGTCTTGATTGGAATATGTCACTAAAGAAGAATGAAATTGAAGCGAAAAAATTGATCAATATGGTGGTGAGAGAATTGGGTGTTAGGGCGAATTTTTTAAATTAAAATTTCTATTATGTTAGTATTATTACTATGTCTAGTGATGATCCCTCTAAATTTGCTGATAAATTTTCTGTCGATTCGCCCCGTTTAAAAAATTGGGATTACTCTACACCTGGTATCTATTTCATCACTATTTGTACAGTTCACCATAATAAATTTTTCGGGAAGATTGTTGATAATCAAATGGAATTATCAGACAAAGGCATAATTGTTAAAGAAGAATTATTAAAGACAATTAAGCTTCGATCTGAAATTGAATCCCTTGGATGGGTGATTATGCCTAATCATTTTCATTGGCTTATTCGTGTCCTTGTAGAGACGCCCCGCGGGGCGTCTCTAACCCAACAAAAGCAATCAAATTTTCCATTAATTTTAAAAAACGATCAAAAATTTTCCAATGAAACAATTTCCAATATTATTCAACCATATCCAAAAGAGACGCCCCGCGGGGCGTCTCTACATGATAATCGAAAGGTCACGTTGATAAATTATCGTTATAAAAACCACCCGGATTATTATCCGCAATTAAATAAAAAGTCAAAACAGATAATTACCTTAATCATCAATCAATTCAAATCCTCAGTTACACGTCGTATTAATCCCAAAACAACATTTTTTGCTTGGCAACCACGATTTCATGATGAAATTATCAAAGATCAAAAACAATATTTTGCTATTAAACAATATATTAAAAATAATCCTAAAAATTGGGAAAAAGATGAATACAATGAATAATGTTTTTATGGAGGTATAATGGGTTATGAAAGATAAAGTAATAGTCATTACTGGGGCGAGTTCGGGATTAGGGAAAGAATTATCATTGCAGGTTTCAAAACTTGGGGCTAAAGTGGCTTTGGTGGCAAGAAGGGAGAATTTATTGAAAGAGTTAAAAGAAAAAGTTTTGAATGAAGGTGGAAGTGCCGAATATTTTGTTTGTGACGTGACGGATTTTAATCAGGTCAAAGAAAGTGTAAAAAATATTTTAGAAAAATTTGGCAAAATTGATATCTTGGTTAATGGAGCGGGAATTTATACTGATGATGAACATGAAAAGATATATCCAGAATTGATTGAGAAAGCTTTTAAAGTTAATTCAGTGGGGCCTATTTATTTTATAAAGGCGGTTTTGCCAATTATGAAAAAAAATAATTATGGTCACATTTTTAATGTAATTTCCCAAGCTGGTTTAGATGTTTTTGATAATAAAGATTGGCCAACTTATACAGCGACAAAATGGGCGATGACTGGGTATACCAAGGCCCTTCAAAACCAAATGCTTGGAACAAAGGTAAAGGTGACAGGATTTTACCCTTATGGTTTTGAGAGTAATATTTTTGAAACATTGGGTGAGGAAAAAGAAAAAGCTCATAATCAATCTTGGATGATGAGAGTAGAGGATGTTGCTAAAACAGTAGTTTATGCTTTGTCTCAGCCTGATGATTTATTAATTCAAGCCATTGGTATGACTAATGTTTAAAATATGAAAATTGCATATAAAGACGCTATTAGGCGAGATTGGGATCAGACCAAAAGTTGGAATTATAAACTTAAGCATTTAAGTCCATATCAATCGATTGTTTATGCAGAAATCACCAATGATCATGGTGAGGTTCATACCGAAGATGTGGAAAGAATCTATTATATTGTTGATGGGGAAGGGGAATTTGTAATTAATGGCGAGGTAACTCCGGTGGCAAAAGGAGATTTGTTTACGATTCCTCCAAAAACTATTTACAACTATCATTCGCTACCCGGACAAACTTTAAAAGTTGTATTGATAATGGATTTATGGGACAACTAGGTCTTTATTTTACTTCTTCTTCTGGTGGTAAATATTCTTCACCGGTATCGGATTCGGATTGGCCGGCTTTGAGCCAGAGAATGTAGTCACAACCAGTAGCTTTTTTAGCAATTTTGTCCCAACCAGAGGTGGAACATTTTTTCATTTTTTTACCGTTGACAGTAGTGAAGAGAACTAAATTTTCACCACATTTTGGGCATTTTTCGTCTAGAGCCTCGGTGGTGCCATTAATCCATTCAACATAATCACAGCCAATGGCTTTTTTAGCTTCTTTATCCCAAGAGCCAGCACTACATTTTTTCATTTTTTTACCAAAACGGGTGGTTTGGAGAATTAAAGGGGCGCCGCATTTTGGGCATTTTTCATCTAATTCCATGGGTTTAACTTCGAGCCATTTAACGTAATCGCAACCGACATTTTTATGAAGCTGTGGATCCCAGGAACCTTTGGAACAGCGCTGGAGTTCACGACCGGTAGGGGTTTTGATAACTTCGGTTAAAGGGGCACCACATTTAGGACAGACATCATTAGTATTCATATAGTCTAAATATTAGCACAGCAAAAAAAATTGGCGATGGGGAAAATTAGGAGGTAGATTTAATTTTAAAACTATCAATGATATCTTTTTGGTCGTTATTAGCGACTTTAAGATAAGTTTTGAAGACTTGAAGCCAAGTGTCAAAAGAAACTTGGGTAGGTTTGAGACCAGTTAATTTAAAAGTTTTTTCGAGAGTTTTTAGCTGAGGATAGGTAAAGATTTTTTGATATGATTCTAAAAAAGTGCCTTGCCATTGGCTAAAACCATAAGTAATGAATTTTCTAAATTCCCGCTTATTTTCATCTTTAATAAAAGGTTCGGGCCTTTTTTTAAATTCAGCAAAAGCAATTTGAACTTGAGGCTTGCGGGTGAAACTGGTGCGGTCGATGTCGCCTAAATTTTTGATTTCATACCAGGGTTTAGTTAAAAGAGAACTTTGAGTTTCTTGAGGAAAGCCAATAAATTTTTCTACCGTTTCCAGTTGCATAATAAGGAACATCGAGTCGGGTAGGGTAGGAGAAGTGAGAAATTTGGAGACAATTTTGGCAGTGAGAGAGAAGGGGATATTAGAAAAAACTTTGTAGGGAAGAATGGGAAGGGTACAATCTAAAAAATCTTTAGGGAGGATTTTTAATTTAGGGGAATTATTGTTCATTTCGATAAGTTTTGCAGCAAGGATAGGATCTTTTTCAACAACAATAACTTGGGTTACCCGCTTTAAAAGTTGGTTAGTAATGATGCCGTGACCGGGTCCAATCTCTAAAACAGTGTCAGTTCTTTTTAAATCAGAGGCATCCAAAAGGTCGGCGACTAAAGTGGGATATTTGATAAAATTTTGGGAAAGGGAATCCTTTTGATGATAGGGCATAAGTAGATATTACAATAGTGTATGATTATAGTATGAAATTGTTAATATCGATACTAGTTTGCGAATTGTCTGGGGTAATTGGGTCAATATTTACCATATCTTCGGTAAAAACGTGGTATGTGACTGATTTAGTAAAACCAAGTTTTAATCCGCCGTCTTGGCTATTTGGACCGGTGTGGACAACTTTATTTTTATTAATGGGAGTGGCTTTATATTTAGTGTGGCAAAGGAAAAAAATTTCAAAATGGTTTTGGATTCAATTATTATTAAATATTTTATGGTCAGTCTTATTTTTTGGTGTAAAGAGACCGGATTTAGCCTTTTTAGAGATTGTTGTTCTGTGGATAGCTATTTTAAAAACAATTCTAGAGTTTGGGAAAGTTAATAAAAAAGCGGGGAGACTTTTGTGGCCGTATTTATTATGGGTGAGCTTTGCGGCATTTTTGAATTTAATGATTGTGAGACTAAACTAGTTTTGGTTTAATGAAAAATACTAGACTAAATTCTAGATTTTGGTGGTTATTGACAGTGGAGACGATG
>JBAZWK010000014.1:0-19461 GCA_041660365.1 Candidatus Shapirobacteria bacterium
CACTAACCGGCGTCATGAATGCCATAAATTTCGAAATTGACCGTCAGACTAAACAATTCGAAATCGATCATCAGGAAAAAAATTCCACCAATAAAACCACCCGTGGTTGGGACGCTGACAAAAATCAAACCTTTTTGCAGCGGGAAAAAGAAGGTAGTGCCGACTATCGTTATTTCCCCGAGCCCGATATTCCGCCGATAACTTTTACCAAAGAACAAATCGAAGCTATCCGCGCCACTCTCCCCGAACTTCCTGAGCAAAAAATTGCTAAATATAAAGCCTTATCTCTTTCTAACTATGATGCTAATCTTTTGGCCGAAAATTCGGAATTTTCCGCTGCTTTTGAAAAAGCTTTAAATAACTCTCCAGATCCAGAACTTGCTAAATTTATTGCCAATTTATTAAATGGTCCTATTCGCACCGCTCTCAATGAGACCAATACCGAAATTAATTTCGAAAAAATAAATTTCCAACATTTTCAAGATATCTTTTCCAAAAAATCCGAATTATCTTCTACTGCCATTAAACAGCTAATTTTAGAGTCTTACAATTCCGGTACCGACCCCTTAATTTTTGCTAAAGAAAACAATTTATTTCAAGTTTCCGACACCGGCGCTCTCCAAAATTTTGCTGAAGAGGTGATTGCTGCCAATCCCAAAGCCGTCGATGACTACCACAAAAATCCCTTCGCCATCGGATTCCTCGTTGGCCAATTAATGAAAATATCAAAAGGTTCAGCTAATCCCCAAACCGGCAAAGAAATTTTGGAAAAACTATTGACAAATAGCCAGTAATTTAATACAATAAGCCAATCAACGCCTCGTCTATGCCTCGTGCTCGACGAGGTTTTTTGTGAGATAATTAACTATGAACAAGAAAACTATTTTGTATATTGATGGTGAAAATCTCCGACATTATATAGAAACAGTTTTATCTGCTGAGGGTATAAAAAAAGAAGACATTAACATTACCAAAATAAATTTTATAAAACTATTTGAAAATGCGTTGAAAGGAATATCTCTTGATAAGAAAAATTATTATGCTGCAAAATTACATGAATATCCAGAGTATCCAAATTTACTTGAGGTATCAAAAGAGTTAATTTTAAGACAGCGTGTTTTAAAAACAAATTTAGAAAAACAAGGATTTAATTTTGTCTTAACCGGGAATGTTAGAGCCCAAGAAATTGATGTTAATGGTAAGAAAAAAATTATTTTTAAAGAAAAAGGAGTTGATGTAAAAATTGCCGTTGATTTGGTTTCTCATGCCTGTGACAAGTTGGTAAAAACTGCTTATCTTTGTAGTTCTGACTCAGATCTACAACCAGCGATAAAAGAAATAAAAAATAGGGGAGTAAAAGTGATTTATGTCGGATTTGAGATTCTACCAAATAAAGGTTTAACTTATACTACTAACGGAACAATTTTGTTAAGGAATTCAGAGGTTCTTGATTCGTTAATTAAAAAATAAATTAATGATAAATATTGATCTTAGTAAATATGAAGATTCATACGACTCTTTTGATGGCGGTCACAATCGTCAACATTTAATTGCTGTTCGAAATTGTGCCCTAGAATTGGCCAAAATTTATGCTCCCGATAAAATTGATTTGGTTTATATCGCCGCCACTCTCCACGACATTGGTCTTTCAGTTAATCGTGAAGAACACGAAATTGAAGGTGAAAAATTAATTCGTGCTGATTTATATTTAAAATCTCAATTACCCCCGGAAGATTTTGAAGAACTTTGTCATGCCGTCGGAGAACATCGAGCTTCCACAGGTAAGCCCGCAACAATTATTGCCAAAATTATTAGTGACGCCGACCGAGGTGGTGGTTTTGATAACCCAAGTGATCAATTTTCCCGAGCCTACTGGTATGGCAAGAAAAATTATCTTGATCTTACTGACGAGGAACAAATTTGGCGGGCCGCTGAACATCAGATTGAAAAATTTTCTCCCGGCTCTTATGGCCGTCGCACTTACTTTCCCGAAACCGAAATTCGGCTTAATAAAATTATCAATCCCATTATCGAGGCGTATCAAAACCATAACCTAGGATTTTTTCGAACCTTAACTAAACCTTTGCTAAAATAACACATGACTCTGGAAAAAATATTGGGTTTTACTCCCACAAATAATTTTCGGGAAACAGCCCAAATTTTATGGACTACCTGGGGCGCCAAAGATTACGGAGTTTTACCAAAAAATTTTAATAATCCCATTATTGTTGATATTGGCAGCCATATTGGTATTAGTGTTTTATATTTTAAACACCGTCACCCCACCGCTCAAGTTACCTGTTTTGAACCGAATCCAAAAACCTTTGAAATACTTAAAAAAAATACTCAAGGTCTTAATCATGTCGAAATAATCAATGCTGCTGTTCATGATTTTAATGGTCATGCCAATTTTGGTGTTGGAGAGACAGCTTGGGGTGATTCTCTAGTTGATAAAGAAAAAGATTATAAATTACCCATAAAAGTTATTTCTGCTTCTGAAATTTGTGATCATCCCATCGATTTGTTAAAAATTGATGCCGAAGGCTCTGAATATGCCATTATTAATGATTTAAATAATTCGGGAAATATCAATAATATTGATCATATTGTTATGGAATTTCATGGAAAAATAAATGGTAAGCATCATCTTAAAAAAGTTTTAGATGCTTTTAAAGAAAATGATTTTGAATATACCATTGGTCACGATATTCGGGTTTTAAAAGCTGATGAACAAAAAGTTCTCACTACCAGATCAAAAAAATTTGAATATTTGGTTATTCATGCCTGGAAAGTCAAAAACTAAAACATTGATTCTCCCCCTACCCCTCCAGTAATAATTGTGACTATACTAATAATAGTTATTAATAATTTTTAATATGAAAAGCAAAAAAAGATCTGCCAAAAAAGTTAATAAAACCGGTAGTGTTACCACTCGAACCTGGATTATGTTTGCAATTTTTCTTTTTGTTTCTTTTATTTGCTTAAAAATAATTGTCAATTCCAATAAACTTACTAATTCCATTGTCATTCCTGCTCCTGTTGCTATCCAAAATACCACTCCTGCAGTCCATAAAACAATTAAAAAATAATTTTTTGGTTATGGCCACTAATGGTGAATATAGAATTGAATATGTCGATAATCGCGGTGCCTCAGCTGAAGGTATTCCTTCCAGTGGTTTTTTAGTGACTATTAAAAAAGATAATCCAATAGATTTACAATCAGTCAAAGAAATCAAAGATGAATTTTTAAAACAAGATGACCCTAATAATCCAGTATTTTCCGAACCTTTTGAATTAAAAGTTGGCGGTTTGGTTGGAATTGATAATTCTCAACCGGTTTGGGCCCTTGGTTTGGGTACCGAGGATGATGAAATAATTCCTTTTGGCAGTCGTGAAGCCGCCAAAAAAATTGCCAAATTGATTAACGACCGCAGTGAACAAATTCGTCATCGAAAATAATCAAGTCTGTCTCTGTTAAAATAATCCATGGATTCAAACACTCTTACCGACTTTGAAATAAAAGATATTACCAACAAATTGGCAAAATTGTCTCCTCATGGTTTTATTCCTTACGATCTTTTTGTGGAATTCACCCGTCTTAAAGTCCACACACCAAAAGTGTGCCAGTCTCTTTAATGAGATGAAATCCAAGTAAACTGCTAAAATTAGCCAGTGACAAATAATTTCGATCTTGAATACCAAAAATTAAACCCTGAACAGAAAATTGCCGTTGATACTATTGAGGGTCCGGTTATGGTCATTGCCGGCGCCGGTACCGGTAAAACTCAAACTATTGCCCTAAGAATCGGTAAAATTTTACAAGAATCTCAAATCAACCCCAGTAATATTTTATGTCTTACCTTTACTGAAAACGCCGCCCTCAACATGCGCCAGCGTCTTTTAGATCTCATTGGTTCTTCGGGTTACAGCGTCCGTATTGCCACTTTTCACGGCTTTTGTAATTCCATTATCAAAGACCACCCGGAATATTTTCTTAAATCCACGGTCGAGTCTGAAGCCATTGATGACATTACTCAAATCGAAGTCATCCGTTCTCTCATTGATAAATTGCCCTCGGAATCTCCTCTCAAAAATCTTAACTTTACCTATTTCTATCAAAAAGAGATTATTTCCTCGCTTTCCACCCTTAAAAAAGAAAATATTTCCACGGCCCGTTTCGAGGAATTAATAAAATTTGCTGCCGACTTTATCTCTATTGCTTCACCGGTTACTGAAAAGTTGCAAGCTATCCGCGCCACTGCCAAAGCCGCTGTAGAAATTACTGGTTTAATTTCTTCTTTATCTGTCGATTCTAAAATTAATTCTCTTTACCAAATCCGTCTGAAATATTTTTTAAATCTTTATCAATCGGAAGCTATTTCTTTGTCGGGATTAAAAAAAGAAGTCAAAGATTTTGTCGAAAATCTAAACAATAATTTACCTAAACTTAGGGATTTATCGATTATCTATCAATCTTATCAACAGGCCCTTTTAAAGCGCGGTCTTTACGATTATGAAGACATGATTTTGTGGGTTATTTCCGCCCTGCAAACCCATTCAGAACTCTTGTCTCAATACCAAGAAATTTATCAATATCTTTTAGTTGATGAATTCCAGGACACCAATTCTGCCCAAATGGAAATTTTGAATTTATTAACCCAAAATCAGCCCCGTCCCAACATCTTTGTTGTCGGCGATGATGATCAGTCCATCTATCGTTTCCAGGGCGCTTCTGTCGAAAACGTTTACTCTTTTTATCAGAAGTATCAAAAAGATATTAAATTAATTGTTTTAAAAAATAATTATCGCAGTCATCAGCTAATTTTGTCATCTTCAGAAAATGTTATCAGCCACAACCTTAGCCGCATCACTCAATATATTGGCAATTTAGATAAGTCTCTAAAATCAGCCGTTACTTATGATCCCGACCCCATTAATCTTTTTGCCGCCAACTCCGTCAACGAAGAAAATTATTGGGTTTCTCAAAAGATAAAAAAATTGGTCGACTCCGGTGTTAGCCCGAGTCTTATTGCTGTTCTTTATCGCAACAACGCTGACGTCAACGATTTATTGCCTTATTTATCGCAAAATAATCTTCACTATCTTCGTTCCGATTCCGTTAATATTTTAGAAACTTTAGAGGTTCAACAACTGTTAACTCTCTTAAAATATCTGAGTAATCCCAAAGACGATACTCTTCTTTTTCATGTACTGTCATTTAATTTTATAAATCTCAAAGCTCTTAATCTTTACAAACTTTTTCATTTAGTTAGCAAAAATAATCTCTCTCTTTCTGAAGTTATCTTTGATCAAAAATTTTTAACAGAAAATAATTTTTCCGCCAATTTCATCAAAAAACTAAAAAACTTTACTCTTCGGGTTGCCAAAATTAAAAAGAAAAGTGCCAATATTCCTGCCGATGAATTGTTTAATTTAATTATCCGCAAATTTAATTTTTTGTCCTCTGTTTTAAAAAGTGGCGACTTATCTCTTTTAAAACAGCTAAATGCTCTTTATTCGCATCTTAAACAAAGTCTAGCCGCCGACAAAATCGATTTATTCACTTGGATCAAAAAATTAGATCTTCTTTTTGAAAATAATCTGCCTCTTAATTCATCACCATTGATGGCTGATGTCAACAATTCTTTACGTCTAATGACCGTTCACAAGGCCAAGGGCTTGGAATTTGAACATGTTTTCTTAATTAAAGTTTTATCGGGAAAATGGGATAATTCTTCCTCTCGCTCTTTAATCAAACTACCTTTGGGCATTCTTCATTACGACATTGCCGCCCCGGAAACTTTAGAAGAAGACCGCCGTCTTTTTTATGTGGCTCTGACCCGTGCCAAAAAACAAATTTATATTTCTTATTCCCGTTTCAACGACAGCCGCCGCGAGCAGTTGGCTTCCCAATTTGTCGCCGAAATTGACCCCCAGTCGATTCAAAAAATCTCCGCCGATTCTATAGTCGAAAAAGAATCTTTACTAACTTTATTTCAACCCGCCATTCCAAAACTCCAATCAACTAATCTTACTTCTTATCTACTCAACTATTTATCTACCAACTATCATTTCAATATCACTCATCTCAACTCTTATCTCAAATGTCCTCTCTGTTTTTTCTTCAAAACTATTTTGCGTTTGCCCTATCCCAAAACTAAATCATTATCTTTTGGCACCAGCGTCCACGGCGCTCTGGCTTATTTAACAGAAACCTTTAAAAAAGAAAATTCCTTGATTTCTTTGGAAAAATTTCTCTGGATTTTTGACAAAAATTTATCTCGGGAAAATCTTTCCCCGCAAGATCATCAGGATCTTTTACAACATGGCCATCAAGTTCTAACCGACTACTACGAGCATTATCAAAATGAATTTAATGGTCGTTGTCTTACTGAGCATGATTTTAAATTTTTTAATGTCAGAATGGATGATATTCCACTGACTGGCAAAATCGATAAAATTGAATTTTTATCGGGAAATCAGGTCAATGTTGTTGACTACAAAAGCGGCAAACCCGACTCCAAATATCAGGAATTAAGTCCAGAAGGGGATTATTTTAGACAGTTAGTTTTCTATAAATTATTATGTTCCGAGGCCAAAGGCTTCCCTTATGAAGTCGTTTCTGGCACCATCGATTTTATTGAAAAAAATAATAAAAATTTATATGTCCGCAAAAATTATTCTCTGACTAATGATGATGTCGATAAATTAAAATCTCAAATTACTGAGGTCTTTAATAAAATTAAATCACTTGACTTTACCCCCTCTTCCAAATGTGATGACCCCGACCATTTACATTATTTGTTTGATAAATATTTTTAGTCTTGACCTTTGTAATACATTGTGTTACAATTAATTCATGAGACAAATTATCAATATTTCACTTCCAGAATCGATGGCTAAGTATGTCGATAAAGCCGTTAAAAAAGGTAAATTTTCCACTCGCAGTGAATTTTTTCGTCATCTTCTTCGTGAACAATCAGAAAACGATTTATATAAAGAATTAAAGAAAGACCAAAAAGAATTCAGAAAAGGAAATGGTATTTTACTTCACAGTTTAAAAGAACTAAGATAATTATGTGGAAATACAGTATTTACCAAAATTTCTAAGACAATATCAAAAAATTCCCAGTAAAATTAAAATAAAAGCTGAAAAACAGGAAACAATTTTTCGAAAAAATCCTTTCGACCCTAGACTTAAAACTCATCATTTAACTGGAAAATTAAAAGAATTTTGGTCTTTTTCCATTGATTATCAGTATCGAATAATTTTTCAATTTGTCGATGAAAATATTGTTTGGTTTTATTTAATTGGCACTCATGCTATATATAAATAGTTTTAGATCTCAATCGATTTAATAAATTTTTCTAAAGCCTCACCAGTTGTTTCCTGCCAAAATATTTCTTTTTCCACCTCGCTCATTTGCGCAATATATTTCCCATTTTTAGGATTAATAGCCAACGACTCAATCGGGTAACCCGGTGTCATTTCCTTACAGGCTTTTGCCGTAAAAGTTCTTCTCGATTCGTTTATTTCAGTGGTCCAAACTTTTCCCTCAGGTGTGGCCACACAAACTCCAAAACGGTAACTTCCGCCGACTTTATCACCCAAACTCTTAATTAATTTTGAATAATATTCTAATAACTCCTCATCGCTTGGTCTTCGACCTTCAATTCCTGGTATCCTTCGAATTCTTGATCCCGGCTGCTCTTTATCTTTTAACCCATCAAAATATAATCCATTATCCATGGCCAACACAGTTCTATTTAAAAATTTCGCTGCTGATTTTGCCTTTTTAGTGGCATTTTCTATCAATGTTTTTCCGTCTTCTACCACTTCTGGCAATGTCTCTTTTGGCCCATCCGCTTCGATTCCCACCAATTTTAAAGCACTTTTTATTTGAAAAATTTTAGCCGGATTAGTTGAAGCAATAATTATTTCTTTCATATCAAATTATAATCCATCCCTTATAATAAGTAATGCAAGTCAAAATAAAACGTTTCGATAAAAGTCTTCCTCTTCCCATTCACAAAACTCCCGGTGCTGTCGCCGTAGATTTATGTTCCCGCATCGATCTTGATATTCAGCCAAAAGAAATTGTTTATATTCCCATGAATGTTGCAATTAAAATTCCCGATGGTTATTTTATTCTCCAAGCCCCACGTAGTTCTACCCATAAGATGGGGATTTTGGGTATCAACGGTGTCGGTATCTTTGACCGTGATTTTTGTGGTGACAACGATGAATATCATTTTGCTGCTTATAATTTTACCGATACTGTTGTCCATATTGAAAAAGGTACCCGTTTAACTCAACTCGTTTTAATTAAATGTGAAAACTTTGAATTTACCGAGCTTGACAAAATGTCGGATCCCACCCGTGGTGGCTTTGGCACCACCGGAACCAAATAACTTCCAATCTCCCCTAACCCCTCTTTGACAAGAGGGGAATCAAATCATAAATTTTTCTCTTAACTTCATCAATATTATTAACGACTTCTTCATTTGTAAATCTAATCGTTTCAATTCCAATTTGTTTTAAGAATTTATCTCTTAATTCATCAGTTCCTTTTTTATTAATATGAGAATCACCGTCAATTTCAATTGCCAGTAATAATTTTGAACAATAAAAATCAACAATAAAACGATCAATTGGTTTTTGTCTTACAAATCTATAACCGGTTTTATCTCTTGATAATATTTGGTTCCACATTAATTTTTCTGTATTTGTAGGTTTAGTTCTATTTTGGCGAGACATGTAAGCCAATCCATTTCTATACCTTATACAATTTCTTTTAGAATTAAGAGCTTCAAGTTCTATTAATCTTTTCATAAAAAATTATATTCCCCTCTTGTCAAAGAGGGGAAACTCGCTTTGCGAGTAGGGGAGATTGAAATGCTAGAATGAACTATGACCATTGTTTATATTCTATTAGTTTTTATTTTAATCGCCGTTATCTATTTTATTTATCTTCAAAAAACTGCCAAGCCAAACGAAATCGATTTATCCAAAGCCATTGATACTTTAGTCAAACAATCAAACGATAAATTAAACGATAAGAATCTTCAAATTCAAACCGATCTTTCCAATAAAAAAGACGCTATTGAAAAAATGATCAAAAACATCAGTGATCAATTGACCACTGTTGAAAAAGATCGCATCGGCACTTTTACCAATCTTCGCGATGCCATTGAAAACAATGTCAAATTAACTAAAGAATTGTCCGATACCACCGAAGGTTTAAAAAGGGTTTTAAGTAACAACCAGCAGCGTGGTGCTTTTGGCGAAAAAGTCGCCGAAGATTTATTAAAAATGTCTGGTTTCGTCATTGGCACCGACTATACTCGCCAGGAAACTACCGGCGAGGCCCGTCCCGACTTTACCCTCTATCTTCCCGACAAAACTAAAATCAATATCGATTCCAAATTTCCCTACGCCAACATTGTTAAAATGAGTGAAGCCAAGGACGCCGATCAAAAAGCTCAATACAAAAAACTTTTTGAACAAGATATTAAGAAGAAAATTTCCGATGTTACCTCTAGAAATTACATTAATCCCGAGGACAACACTGTCGATTTTGTCATTTTGTTTATCCCGAATGAAATGATTTTTTCCTTTATTTACGAATCATTCCCCGATGTCTGGCAAGATGCTCTCAATCGCAAAGTGGTTATGACCGGTCCTTTTTCCTTCACGGCAATTTTAAGAATGGTTAAACAGGCCTACGAGAATTTTCGTTTTCAAAAAAATGTCCAGGGGATTATTACTCAAATAAAAATCTTTGGTACCGAATTTGAAAAATATAATGAAGAATTCACTAAAATCGGCGATCGTATTGACTCTCTTCATAAGCAGTACGACGAGGTCAACAACACCCGTGCCAAAAAACTTCAAAAAGTTGTCGACAAAATCAATTTAGAAGATACTACCGACACTAAGGCAATTTCAAATAAATTATAATTTTTTAATTTTTTGTTTTTTAATTCGTAATTCGTAATTGTTAATTAGTAATTGTTTTATTTTCCCTCTTGACACCGCTTAGCAGTCAGACTATTATACTGCTAATATGGCTGATTTAACTCAACGACAAATCAAGATTCTCAAGTGTATTACCGAGGAATTTATTGATTCTGCTAATCCGGTCGGTTCGGAAACTTTAGAGCGAAAATATAACCTTGGTATCTCTTCGGCCACGATCCGAAACGAAATGTCTGCCTTAACCCAACTTGGTTTTTTAAAAAAAGGTCATCTTTCTGCCGGTCGCTGTCCTACCTCTATGGGTCTTAAATATTATGTTCGTAATTTAATGACTCCTAAAAATATGTCAGTTAGTGACGAAATTGGCGTCAAAGAAAAAGTCTGGGACTATCGTAATGAATTTGAAAAATTATTAAAAGAAACTACTCGGGAATTAGCTCAAAAAACCCGATCTCTCGCCATTTCTACTACTGATCAAGGGGCAATTTATAGTTATGGTGCTTCAAATTTACTCGAAGAACCGGAATTTTATAACATCGACGTTACCAAAACCGTTTTATCGCTTCTTGATAATCCCGCCTTTTGGTTTGACATTATTAGTAAAGCTGGTATTAACACCGATGAACCCACTTCTCAATTAATTCATCTTTTAGTCGGTGAGGATTTAGGTATGGAACATCTTGAACCCTGTGGCTTTGTCTATCAAACTTACCAAGCTGGTCCTCACCGCGGTATCATGGGAGTCATTGGCCCGGCTCGGGTTCATTATCAAGTCATTATCCCAGTCGTTGATTATTTTGCCGAGTTAATCTCGACTATTACTCGTTAATTTTTATATGATCGAAAAAAAATCTAAAACTAAAACCAATTTAGTGCCCGAAATCCTTAAATTAGAGGGCCAAATTAAAGAACTAGAAGATAAATTAACTCGTTCTTTAGCTGATTATGCTAATTTACAAAAACGCCAACAAGAACAGAATCAATTTTTTGCTACCTTGGCCATTACCGGCTTTATTTCTCAAATGCTTGATGTTCTCGACAATTTATTACTAGCCTATCAACATTTGCCTGACCCTGGGCTAAAAATGGCCATTGACCGTTTTGAAGCTGTTCTCAAAGAACAAGGTTTAGAAGAAGTTAAGGCTCAAGACCAGGTTTTTGACCCAAAAATTATGGATTGTCTCCAAGTGGTTAGTGGTGAAGCCGATAAAGTTATCGAAATCCGCAAGCGGGGTTATTTGTTAAATGGCCAATGTCTTCGTCCCGCTCAAGTTACTGTCGGTAAAAAATCTTAAATTATTTATAAATTTATTAATTAATAAAAAAATATATGCCAAACACATCTACAAAAATAATCGGTATTGATTTAGGCACTACTAACTCCTGCGTCGCCGTTATGGAGGCGGGAAGCCCAAAAGTTATTTTAACCGCGGAAGGTCGTAATACTATTCCTTCTATTGTTGAACCTGTAAAAAGTCTGGTGGGCGATTTAGCCAAAAGACAAATGGTTTTGAATCCTCAAAATACCGTTTTTAGTATTAAAAGGTTGATGGGTCGTCGCTTTGATGATCCTGAGGTTGAAAAAACTAAAAAAATCGTTTCTTATAAAATTGTTGCCGGCAAAGACAAAATGGCTGCTGTCGAAATTGAGGGTAAAATTTACACTCCTCAAGAAATCTCGGCCATGATTCTGCAAAAAGCCAAAGCTGATGCTGAAAGATATCTCGGTGAAAAAATCACTGATGCCGTCATTACTGTCCCTGCTTATTTTGACGATTCTCAACGTCAAGCTACCAAACAAGCCGGAGAAATTGCTGGTCTTAACGTTAAAAGAATCGTTAATGAACCAACCGCTTCTGCCTTGGCCTATGGTTTGGACAAAAAGAAAAAGGGGATTGTCGCCGTTTACGATTTAGGCGGTGGTACTTTTGATATTTCCATTTTGGAAATCGGTGATGGTGTATTTGAAGTTAAGGCTACTAATGGTGATACTTTCCTTGGCGGTGATGATTTTGACCATCGCATTGCCAATTGGCTTTTGGAAACTTTTCAAAAAGAGCACGGTATTGATTTGAGTAAAGATCCTCAGGCTTTGCAACGTGTTCGTGAAGCGGCCGAAAAAGCTAAAATCGAATTATCAAGTACTGGCGAAACTGAAATTAATTTGCCCTTCATTACCCAAAAAAACAACGAGTCTTTACATTTAACTGTCAAATTAACTCGTTCCGAGTTGGAAAAAATGGTCGACGATTTAATTCAGAAGACCATTGCTCCAGTCGAAAAATGTCTTAAAGATGCCGGTGTCAGCAAAAGTGACATCACTGATGTTGTTATGGTTGGTGGCATGACCCGCATGCCCAAAGTTGTTGAGGTTGTCAAAAACTTCTTTGGTCGCGACCCAAATACTACTGTCAATCCCGACGAAGTTGTTGCTATTGGCGCCGCTGTTCAGGGGGCTGTTTTGACCGGTGAAGTTAAAGATATCGTCTTACTTGACGTCACTCCTTTAACTCTGGGTATTGAAACCGCCGGAGGGGTCAGAACTCCTCTTATCGATAGAAATACTACCGTACCTACCAAGAAATCTCAGATTTTCACTACTTATGCTGATTCTCAACCACAGGTGGAAATCAACGTTCTTCAGGGTGAAAGACCTATGGCTGCCGACAACAAAACTCTCGGTCGCTTCGTTCTTGATGGTATTGCCCCGGCCCCCCGTGGCGTCCCCCAGATCGAAGTCACTTTTGATATCGATAGTAACGGTATCCTAAGTGTCTCTGCCAAAGATAAAGGCACTAACAAAGAGCAAAAAATCACTATTCAAAACGCCACTCATTTAACCGACGAAGAAGTCGAAAAAATGAAAAATGACGCCGAGATGCATGCTCGTGAGGATGAGGAAAAGCATGGGCTTGTCGAGAGTAAAAACAAACTCGATGCCACTATTTTTACCGGCGAAAAAACTCTTAAAGATTTTGCCGATAAAATTAAACCCGATGATAAGGCTAAAATTGAGGAAAAACTCAAAGCTGGTCACGAGTTAATTGCCAAAACCGATGCTAAAAAAGATGAATACGATAAATTCACCGAAGAATTAAATCAAATTCTCCAGGTTGTCGGTCAAGCAGTTTATGGCCAACCCGAAGCTGGAAAATCCGGTGAGCCTGCTCCTGAAGCTGAAGCTCCTAAAGCCGATAAGGCCAAAGCTAATGAGAAAAAAGATGCTGAAGAAGGCGAAATCGTTAAATAAAAATGCCTTTATGTAGGAACAGACCTATAGGTCTGTTCCTACATATAATTTGATATATAATCAAAACCTAGATGAAACGCGATTTTTACGAAGTATTAGGTGTTGATAAAAGTGCCTCAAAAGAGGAACTTAAATCGGCCTATCGTAAGCAAGCCATGCAATGGCACCCCGATCGCAACAAAGCTCCCGATGCTGAGGAAAAATTTAAAGAAATCAACGAAGCTTACGAAGTTCTCAGCAATGATCAGAAAAAAACTGCCTACGATCAATTTGGTAACGCGGCTTTTGATCCAAATTCAGGCAATTTCGGTGGTCACACTTATTCCCAGCAAAACGGTCCTTTTGATTTCACTTGGCAAAGCCAAAATGGTGGCCAGGGTGCCGATTTTGACTTCGGTGGTTTTAGTAATCCCTTTGATATTTTCGAACAATTTTTCGGCGGTGGCGTTAACTTTGGCGGCCAACAACGTCGTCAAATTCCCACTTATAAAATTCAATTAACTTTTCTGGAAGCCGCCCTTGGTTGTCAAAAGGAAGTTGATATTGACGGTCACCGTAAAGACATTAAAATTCCTGCCGGTGTTGACGACGGCCAGCGCATTAAATTTGCTGATTTTTATTTATATATCGATGTTTTGCCTGATAAAGTTTTTAAACGCGATGGTTCCGATGTTTATTTAACTCAAGATATTTCCTTATCACAGGCAATTTTAGGCGATATTATCGAGGTATCCACTTTAGATGGTAATCTTAAAGTTCGTGTCAAATCGGGTACCCAGCCCGGCACTTTGGTTCGTCTCCGCGGCCAGGGGATTAAAGACCTTAACGGCTATGGTCGAGGTGATTTCTACATCCGTCTCAATATTCAGATTCCCTCCCGTCTTTCTGCTAAACAAAAAGAATTGATAAAAGAATTAGGATTTTAATTTTTATTTTAATTCAGTCCTTACTGCCTTTACTAACAATTCCCTTTCAATCAATATCTCTGTATTTTCAAAGGCTTGAGGGAAATAATTTATTTCCCCAATTTTGAGTTTAAAACCATTGTCAGTACCCTCGATGTCGTATCTTGTTCCATTCAAAACCCTTGAAAATATTTCACCCCTTTCCACAGTACAGACAAGTTTTCCGTCTTTTTCAATCCTTGCTGGTGACATATGCGAAATATATCACAATAAAACACTTCTGCCAATATTTAGAAAATTTAAGCCTTTAAGTGTTATAATATCCCTAGTTAAATCTGTGGTATTTCGGAATGGGGGCCATCGCGTCCCCATTTTTGTTCTACCAAAAGGAAAAATATGGATATTAAAAGATTACCAAAAACCGAATTTGCCGCTGCCGTAGCTCAAATCGCTGGCGAGCGCAATATTAATCCTCAGGAAATTATTGATGCCATCGAAGAAGGCCTAATTTCTGCCTATAAACGGGATCAAAAAGAACATGGTATTTTAATCGGCGAAGAGGAACAATTTACTGTCGATTTGGCTCCTGAATCCGGTTCTTTTGCTATTTTTGAAATTGACGGCGACAAAAAGAAAAATGTTACTCCTCCCGGTTTTGGCCGTATTGCCGCCATGACCGCTAAACAAGTTATCGATCAAAAAATTCACGAAGTCGAACGCGACACTATTGTGGCTGAATATCGTCAGAAAGTTGGGACTTTAATTCCCGGAGTTATTCTTCGCATTGATCCCTACAAAATGACCGTTGGTATCGGCAAAACTGAAGGTATTTTTCCTAAAGATGAACAAATTAAAAATGAATTACTTGGTATCGGTGGCAAAAAATTATTTTTGATCAAAAGCATTGACGAAGACGCCAATACCGGCCGCAAAGACATTGTTCTTTCCCGCCGCGATCCTGAATTCTTAAAACAGCTTTTTTCCCGTGAAGTTCCTGAAGTCGGTAATCGCACTGTCATCGTTGAAAAGATTGCCCGTGAAGCTGGCCAAAGAAGCAAAGTTGCTGTTTCTTCATCCCAAACTGGAATTGATCCGGTTGGTTCCTGTATTGGTCAAAAAGGTAGCCGCATCCAATCGGTTTTAAGTGAATTGCCCTCTGACGAAAAAGTCGATGTCGTCGCTTTTGCCAAAAATCAAACCCAATTTATTATCAATGCTTTGTCTCCTGCTTCTGATGTCAAAGTTATTTCCTTAAAGAATAATTTAGCTCAAGTTGAAGTTCCCGAGGAACAATTAGCTTTAGCTATCGGTGCCGGCGGCGAAAACGTTCGTTTAGCTGGCATTTTAACCGAAACTGACATCAAAGTCGGCGCAGCTAAAAAATAATTAAAAATTTAGTATTTAAATATGACCACATCTTCGGCAAATAAGTTTCGTCCGCCTATCGTCGCCGTCATGGGTCATATCGACCATGGTAAAACCACTCTTTTGGACAAAATTCGTAACGCCCACGTGGCTTTAAAAGAATCTGGCGGTATTACTCAACACATTACCTCATATCAAACTGAAGTTAAACTTAAAAATGGTAAATCAGGCACGATTACTTTTATCGATACCCCCGGCCATGCTGCTTTTTGTGCCATGCGCACCCGTGGTGCTCAAGCCACCGATTTAGTGGTTTTGGTTATTTCTGCCGCTGACGGCGTTATGGCTCAAACTAAAGAATCAATTAAAGAGATAAAAAAAGCCAATCTTCCTGTTATAGTTGCTTTAACAAAATTTGATCTTGAAACCCGTCAACCGGAAATGGTCAAAGGCCAGCTTGTCGAAATGGACTTAACCCCCGAAGAATATGGTGGTCAAATTGCTGTTATTCCCGTTTCCGCTAAAAGCGGTTTAGGTATCGATGAACTTTTGGAAAACATTCTCCTTAATGCCGAAATTATGGAGCTTAAAAATGAACCCGAAGCTCCTTTTGAAGCTGTCGTCGTTGAATCTAAACTTGACCGCGCTCGCGGTCCCGTTGCTTCGGTCATTATTAAAAAAGGCACTCTCAAATTAGGTGACCAGTTTTTTGCCGAAGCTACTCCTGGTAAAGTTAAAGCTTTACTAGATTCAAATGGTAAAAATATTACTTCTGCCGGTCCCAGTACTCCAGTTGAAATCCTAGGTTTTGAAAAGGTGCCCTGTGTTGGGGCTCTTATCTCTGATCATCCCCAAACCATCATTCCCGAAAAAATCGCCCCTGTTGCTTTTGATCCTGAAATTCCTCGTCTCAACGTGGTTATTAAGGCCGATGTTGAAGGTACTTTAGAAGCTTTAAAAAATAGTCTCAGCGACGATGTTAATCTAATCTATACCGGTGTTGGTCCCATCAACGACAATGACGTTATTGCCGCTAAAACCGCTCATGCCGAACTTTTCGCTTTCAACGTTCCTGTCAGTAAAACTATTAAAAATCTTGCCGATAACGAAAAAGTTTTTATTTTTGAATCCAAAATAATCTATGAAATCATTGAAAATATTCAGGCCCAAGTCTTAAAAATGCTCGATCCTACTATCGAGGACACCATAATTGGTGAGGGGACTATTATTGCCGAGTTCAAAATAGAAAAAGTCCGTATTGCTGGGGTAAAGATCACTAAAGGCGAAATGACTAAAGGTGATGCTATTCACTTAATACGTGACACTAAAATTATCAAAAACACCAGTGTTGAAGGTATCCGTCAGGCTAAAGACATTGTTGAAAAAGTCAAAGTCGGCCACGACTGTGGTATGACTTTTCGGCCCTATGTTGACTTTAAAGTAAATGATGTTATAATAGCCTATAAGAATTCAAAATAACCATTTATTTGTAAGCAGGACAAATATGAAAAATTATAACGTTGCTGAAGTTAAACCCCTTATTGAGAGTGCTAAAAGTGCTTTAGTGGTTGTGCCCACCATCTCTATTGACAGTATTGGCGCCGCTTTAGCTTTAGCTTTAACTTTGAAAAAGGCTGGTAAAGACGTTAAAGTTTTTTGTCCCCAAAAAACCGATCAGAATTATTCCAAATTAAGTGGTTTAGAGCTTTTAGTTGATACCTATACCAGTTCTGATTTAATTGTTTCTTTAGATTATCCCATCGATCAAATTGAAGCTGTTTCTTACAACGATGACGGTGGTCACCTCAATTTAGTGGTCAAAACCAAATCCGGTGCTGTCAAGGTTGAAACTAAACAGATTCTAATCAATAATAATGGTGGTTCTGCCGACCTCTGTTTTATGCTTGGTGACGAAGCCGCTTTAGGTGTCTCCGCTTCTATAGTTAATCAAGGTAATTGGGTGCTTATTACCCCCGCTCAGGTTACTAAAACTTGGGCTAAAGCTACTATTTTTGATCCCGATGCTCCTTTTTCCGAAATATTTACCTTCTTATTGCCTATGTTAGGTTTGAATCTTGATGTTGATTCTGGCAAAGATTTGTTAATCGGCCTCCGTGTCGCCACTCAATCTTTTTCTGTCAATGTTTCTCCGGAAACTTTTGAAGCTGGTGCCGTCTGTTTACGTGCTACCCAGCCAGACGAATCAATTCCTCAAGTCGCTGAAGCTACTCCCATTGAAAATATTGAAAAAACCGGTGGTCTCATGCCTGGTTCCAGCCAACCCAATCCCACCCCCACCGCTTAAAAATAAGTTTGTGCTATAATTCACCCAAATGAATTCATACGAGAAACTATTAGCTACCACTGAACCTAGCTTTATAGGTGAACTTCAAGCTGGTGCTGAAGCTAATTCACATCTTTTGCAAAGTATTACTTTTGGTCGCGTTTTGCTCGAAGCCGGTCAACCACTTCCCGGGGCTCTAGCTATAATTTTGGGAATTGGTGAGGCTATGTGTCATTGTCAAACTGTTTCCAGTCAAATTCCTCAACTTCGAACTACTGCTAAATAATTTTAGCTATGATATAATCCTTCCTGACTATTAAATCGGTTTTTTGGGAGCTATTCCAAAATATTATTTTTTACCGACAAATAGCCAAATAATAATATGGCATTAACTACCGAAGAAAAAAGCGAGATTGTCGCAAAATATTCCCAAGCTAAGGGTGATACTGGTTCTCCAGAAATTCAAATTGCGATTTTAAGTAAAGAAATCGAAAAACTCCAAGCTCATTTAGGTCTAAATAAACATGATTCTCCTGGTAAAAGGGGACTTTTAAGTAAATTAGCCAAACGCCGCCGCTTGCTTCGCTATCTCTCTATTCACAATGAAGATCGTTACGCCAAAATTATTAAGGGTCTTAACCTTAAGAAATAAGGTACACTAAAAATATGATGACAAAAAATTCTCTTGATATTGTTGTTGGTGGCAAAAAAATCACCCTCACTACTGGTCAACTCGCTCCTCAAGCTAACGCCGCCGTCACCGCTCAAATGGGCAACACTGTCGTTTTAGCTACTGTGGTTTTGGGTGCTATTGATAAAAGCAAAGATTATTTCCCTCTTTCTGTGGAATTTGCCGACAAACTTTATGCCGGTGGTTTAATTAAAGGTGGTAAATGGATTAAACGTGAAGGTGGTCCTTCCGATACTGCAGTTCTTTTTGGCCGTATTATTGACCGTTCCATTCGTCCCTTATTTTCCGCTGATTTCAAATATGAAGTCCAGGTTATCGCCACTGTTTTAAGCAACGATAAAGACAATGATGTCGTTATTCCTGCATTTACGGCAGTTTCTGCTGCTTTAATGCTTTCCGACATTCCCTTCAATGGTCCCGTTTCCATTGTTCGAGTCGGTTCTGAAAATAATGAATTAAAGCTTTTTCCCACTATTACTGAACAATTAAAATCATCTTTTGATCTTTTGGTCTGTCGTGACGCCGAAGGTATCAACATGATCGAAGCTGACGCTAATATTGTTGATAACGACACTATTTTAAAAGCCATGCAATTGGGCTTTGATACTGGTGACGCTATTAACAAACAATTAGTCGATTTTGCCAAAAAATACGGTAAAACTAAGATCGAATACGAATCATTGGCGCCTTCAAAAGAGCTTATTGCCGAAGTTGAGAAATTAGTCAAAACCGATTTAGACCAATATATGCTCGATGGTATTGATGGCTCTCATATGGCTGCCGAAGAAAAAATCAAGGACAAAGTCAAAGATTTCTACGAGGCCAAAATCAAGGCTGAAGAAGTTGACGCTAATATTTTAATGGAAGCGGTTGATACTTTAGTTCGTCAGTATTTGCGTGAGGCGACTCTCAAGGGCGCTCGTTACGACAAAAGAGCTTTTGATGAAATTCGTCCTCTGGAAATTGAAGCCGGACTTTTACCCTGTA
>JBAZWK010000015.1:0-18647 GCA_041660365.1 Candidatus Shapirobacteria bacterium
AGTAACTATTGATCAAGTGAAAGCCTTATTTAACAGCAATAATATGGTCTTTGGCGATAAAAACAGTAAATTACTAATAGTAGAGTTTAGCGACCCCAGTTGTCCCTACTGCAGTATCGCTACTGGCTTAAATGCGGCTTTAAATAAACAGGCAGGGAGTCAATTTTTGTTAAAAGCTGATGGAGGTACTTATGTGGCCCCGGAACCGGAATTAAGAAAATTAGCGGAATCTGGTAAAGCTGGTTTCGTGTGGTTGTATGCCATGGGTCATGGTAATGGAGAATTAGCAACTCAAGCATTATATTGCGCCAATGAATCGGGTAAATTTTGGCAAGTGCACGATTTATTAATGGGCGCTAAGGGTTATGATTTGCTTAACAATACGGTTAAAAACGATAAAACGCAGACTGGGGTGTTGGCTGATTTTTTGAAAAGTGCAGTTGATGTGACCAAAATGAAAAATTGCCTTGATAGTGGAAAATATGCCGGCAGAATTACTAGTGATGAAGCTTTGGCCAAGGGAATGGCTTTTGAGGGCACACCATATTTTATTTTAAATACGACAAGATTTGCGGGAGCCTACAGCTACACTGATATGCAGTCAGCAGTGGATGCGGCGTTAAAATAACCCTTCCGGCCTTCGGCCACCTTCCCTTGACAGGGCAGGCATAAAGGGTGTGATAATTAAGGTTATGAAAATAATGTTTCTTAATGCCTGGGAGGCAAGTACCGGCGAAGTGCTGTGGAGTTATTTAAAAGAAGAAGCAAAAACGACTGACGTTTTTTGTTTTATGGAAGCTGATGAAAAATTTCAAAAGAGATGTAGTGTAATTTTGAAAAACTATTCTTTGGTTTCAGCAAATAAAGCAGTGTCAGAAGAAGATGGTTGTTTCCAATCAACTTATGTCAAAAATGAATATAAAATTTCAAAATCAGAAGCATTTTTGGGAACTGATCCATTTATAGGATTGGGTCTTTATTCCCAAATACAGGCAAATAATAAAATTATTAATATTGCCAACATCCATGGGGTGGCCCGACCAGGAGAGAAACTCGACAATCCTAAAAGATTGGAACAATCAAAAAGAATTATTGATTTTATGGCTAAAATTGATGGAATTAAAATTATTGGTGGCGATTTTAATTTAGATAAAAATACAGAAAGTGTTAAGATGTTTGAGAAAAATAGCTACAGAAATTTAATTGAAGAGTATAAAATTGAAACAACTAGAAACCGTTTATCATGGGAAAGATTTGAAATTAAACAATTATGGGCAGATTTTTTGTTTGTCAGCCCTGAGGTAAAAGTAAAAAGTTTTGAAGTGCCAAAAAACGAAGTCTCTGACCACTTACCCTTGGTGGTGGAAATTGAAGAATAAAAACTTATTTTTAAATAAAATTTGTTCGATAATATGGAAATATTTTGAAATGTTTTGTATAATAACTAACTATGACAGTAGAATTACCAGTAAACACATTTGCAAAAAGATTAGGAGAGTTATCAAATACCCCAAAAGCTATAGAAGCATATAGAAATTCTCCAGAAGAGTTAGAGGTTTTATTTGTGGATGGTTTTAATCAACTGATAAATACTTTTAATGGAATGAAGGATTATGATCCATTATTAGAGATAATGCCCGGAACAAAAAGTCTGAAAAATGCTCTAAATGGGATAGAAATACCCGTCATTGGAGAGTTATCTCGATTAAGCATGGTTCGTGGTTTTAAGGATGCAAAAGAAGCAATGCTTGAGGGACAGGAAGCAAAAAAAACGGAACAAAAACCACTTCGTAATGCAATTTTAATTGCCTCTTCTGATGCAGCTTCACCAACTGCATTGTTTGTGGGAAGTGCTGGTCATTTTATGGAGAGAGCTTGTTTTGATTATTTTAGAAAAAATGGAGTTAATGGAATTAACGGAGATTGGCAAAAAGATGAGGTTTTGTTTGCCTTGGAAGAGTGTGTGGTTATGTTACAAACTAAATTTGAATTGGGAGAAATTGATGAAGAACCAATTTTAGCCAAAATTATAGCTAAACCAATGAATGAGGGTGGAACGGGGTGGAGAAAACAAGAACATATAGATAAATTCGGACAGGACTATCTGAATTTATATGAAACTAGACAGGAAACAGAGTAAAAATTCACCAATTGCCAAATGTTTTTGATGAGTACTGTCCGAGAGAAAAATAAAAACTAATCTTTTTTAATCTTTTTCAAATTTGTATAAGTCTTATCAAAATGATTACGATCAAATTCTAAAAAACTATAATTGACCAAAGTTCCCTCTTTATTTTCAAAACTAATAATTGTTTTTAGACTAAAGATACATGATGGATAATCTTTTTTATTTCCTGTTATTAATAAACTATTTATTGGTAATGTCATTATTCTGGCGGCTAAATATAGATCAGTAGTACTGACACCTTTTGACTTACCATTGTGGGCATATATTTTAGAAAGTAACAAAGCATTTTCTTGAATTTTTTCAAAATTTTCTGGGTGATTATTGGTTCGGTTAAAAATTTCTTGATCTAAAAATTTTGCCTTACTTTCAGCTATTTTTGGGTCAAATACATCTCGTAAAAACTCAAAAGCAACCATATTATCAAGCATCAAATTACTATTAATAGCTATTGATTGGAGCTTTTCTAAAAAAGAATAGTTTCCATATAATTCTCCCAAAAAATCACTATCTACTAGTAGATATTTATTTGAAACAACTTCAGCTGTATTAGATGCCAATATTAATTCCATGATAATTTTCTATCCTAGACTTATTTATGGCTTCTCTGATTTTTTCTCCCTCTTTAGCAACTTTAATTGCTTCTCCATAAATTCTTTTAGAATCGATTTTTGACAGGTTAATGTCGACTTTTTTATCAGAAATATTTGGTTTGGGAATGTCGGAGAATTTAGTCATCGTTAGTTAATTATACATTAGTTAATTTAAATCGATTTAAAGATAAGGAATTGAGGACGACGGAGACAGAGGAAAGACTCATGGCCAGGGCGGCGAATTCGGGACGGAGAGTGAGGCCGAGAGGCGCCAGAACGCCGGCGGCAATGGGAATGCCGACGAGATTATAGATAAGCGCATAAAAAAGATTTTGTTTGATTTTACTGAGGGTAGTTTTGGAGATGGCAAATAAGGTCGAGAGACTTTGGAGATTATTATTCATTATGACGACATTACCCGATTCAATGGCGATATCTGAGCCACTGCCCATGACAATACCTAGATCAGATTGAGTGAGAGCGACAGAATCGTTGATACCATCGCCGACAAAGGCGACCCTTTGAGTCCCTTGGAGATTCTTAATAATTTCAGCTTTTTGGTCGGGGAGAACATTGGCAAAAACGTGATCGGTGGGAATGGATAATTCATGGGCAATGGCGACAGAATTTTCATGACTGTCTCCCGAGACTAAGTAAACCTGAAAAGAGTTTTCCTGCAATTTTTGAATTGCTAAAACTGATTCCGCTTTAACAGTATCCTTGATAACAAAAGAGGCTAAAGATTTATTATTTTTGGTTAATTCAATTTGGGAGTTTTTGGTTTTACCTAAAAAGTATTTGTCTTTGCCAACGTCAGCATTGAGACCGAAACCGGGAAGAGTTTTAAAATTACGAATTACGAATTTCGAATTACGAATTTGATGAGAATGACAATAATTAATTATGGCTTTGGCCAAAGGATGAGTAGAGTTTATTTCTAATGCATAGGTGATATTTAATATTTCTGAGTCAGAAAGTACCCCATTGTTTTTAAAGGAGGTAACGACGGGAGTACCGGTGGTCAGAGTACCGGTTTTATCAAAGGCAATGGCATTGATAGAGACGGCATTTTGGAGGGCTTCCCCACCCTTAATTAAAATCCCGAAACGAGCGGCCAGACCAGTAGACACCATGACAGCAGTGGGAGTGGCCAGACCGAGAGCACAGGGACAGGCAATAACGATAACAGCCAAAAAATGGAAAAGACTAAATTCTAAAGTCGAATGAAGAATAAAAAACCAAAAAATAAAAGTTAAAGTAGCGATTATCAAAACGGCGGGGACAAAAATGGAGGAAATTTTATCGGCTAGATTTTGAATTGGGGCCCGAGTGCTTTGGGCATCGTCGACCATTTTTATAATTCTTGAGAGAAGAGAATTTTTGGAATCGGAAGTGACTTTTATTTCTAAAACACCGGTTAAATTTTGGGTACCGGCAAAGACCGAATCACCGACCTGCCTATCGGCAGGCAAGCTTTCACCGGTTAACGAAGATTGATCAACAGAAGAAGAACCAGAGACTACTGTAGCATCCAGGGGAATAATTTCACCGGATTTTACTAAAAGAATATCATTTATTTTTACCGTGTTTACGGGAATATCCTTAAAATTTTTGCCATTTTTTAAATGGGCTGATTTGGGTGAAAGATCGACTAGTTTACTAAGAGCGGCTGAGGTTTTGGCCTTGGCAAGTGATTCGAGCCACTTACCCAAAGTGACAAAAGTGACCAGAGAGGCCGCGACTTCAAAATAGTGGTGGGTATGCGTAACAAGACTAAAAAGATAGGCCGAAAAAGTGCCGATGGCGATAAGGGAATCCATGGTTGAGGATTTTAATTTCAGGGCCGCCCAAAAACCAAGATAAAAATTGCGACCGATGACAAAAATGTTGATAGTGGTTAGAAAAAGAGAGATTAGAAATAAGAAATTAGATTTTAGAGAAGGAAAAAACATAAAAACAAATAAAGGGAGGGTTAGAAGAAGGGAAAAAATAAAACGGGTACGATAAATGCGACTTTCGGCGACTTCATCAACTTTTTGGTCGACGACCCTGTAGCCTGAGGCGGTAACGGCATTTTTTAATTCTGAATTACCAACGATATTGGGGTCAAATTTAATAACGGCTTTTTGAGAAGCATAATTAACCGAGGCGGTTTCCACCCCCTTGGTTGATTCGAGGGATTTTTTGATAAGCAGAGCACAAGAAGCGCAATGCATACCGGCAATATTCAGAGTTTCCACCTTGCTTTGAGTCATTACTACAAGTGTAGTAGATAATTAATTATTTAGCAACTGGCGACTTGGTAAATGCCTCTAAAAAGGCAATTTTGTCGGGAAGATTTTTTAGCTCTTCTAAAGTAAGCCAACGATATTCGTCATGATCACCAGAGGTAAGAACAATATCCCCTTTTTGATAAAGACAGCGATAAAGCAGTTGAAACTGATGACGGGAGGGACCAGACATAAAAGAATAAACAAAAAGAATTTCTTTTTGGTCACAGGTCAGACCAGTTTCTTCATAAATTTCCCGTTTTAAGGCAGTATCGACAGCTTCACCATAATGAATGGTACCGCCGGGAGTATCCCAAAGATTGGGCATATAGCCATTATCAGGACTTCTTTTAGTAACCAAATATTTACCATCTTTTTCAATAAGAGTATGAGCGGCAACAGCGGTGAAGTTGATGGGCATAAGCTAGTTTATCACTTCAATAGTGCCGGAGATCATGCCCATCCAACAGGAAAAGTGATAGGTGCCAACCGTGGTGGGAGCAGTGAATTCTTTGACTGAAGTGGTACCGGGAACAAGGTTAATGACCCCATCAAATAGAGATCGAGCAATAAGACCATTGGTACAACCACTGGTGCCGGTGTCGGTAATTTCCCAGCGGACTTTTTGACCAGCTTTTACTTTAAAAGAACTCGGAGTATAGCCAGAGGCGGAAGCGTTCATTTTTAGAACAATAATCTCGTTGTTAGTAGCTGTGGCAACATCATTTTGGAAATTATTATTTGGGGTAAAAGAAATTAAATTAAATTGATTTTTAAAATTAAAAAGGGCAAAGATTAAGAGCAAAAGGCCGGCAATTTGAGAGACAGTTTTATTGCCAGTAATTTTAGTACCAGTGAGGCCAATTAAAAATAAGGGTATAAAAGTGCCCAGGGCAAAAAAGGCCATGATCAGAGCACCTGTAAGTGGTTTACCCGAAGCTAAGGCTAAACTTTGAGTAGTCAGAGTAAAGCCACAGGGTAAAAAGAAGGTTAATCCACCTAAAATAAAGGGTAAATATTTGCCCCTAAATTTATCGGCAGAAGAAAATTTACTAGTAAAAGATTTTGGGAGAGCTAGAGAAAATTTTTGAAAAGCTTTGACACCCAACATTTGAAGCCCCAAAACTAACATTAAAATTGAGACCGCTAAAGTAATAATTATATTGACGGTAATGGAAAGTCGAAAAAATGAACCAAAGTAACCTAATAAAGCACCCAAAAGGGAGAAAATAATTAAACGACCGAGGTTAAAAGAAATGACGGGAACTAATTTATATTTGGACCAAGACTGAGACAAAGATAAAACTAGTCCCCCAACTAAAGCAGCACAAGTGGAAAAACCGGCCAGAAGACCGAAAATAAAAAAGGCTGGTGGAAATGAGGAAGCAGAAACATTAAAAGTAGGTAAGAGATTTGATTTTAGGAGAAAAAAATAGATTAGACCGAGAAGAGCGACAAAAATAAACGGGAATAAACCCACCCCCGACCCCTCCCTTGACAGGGCGGGGCGATTTAAATTATTTTGATTAATTTCAGAAAATGAATAGCCATTGTCTTTAAATAATTTATTTAAAATATTTAATTTAGGTTTAGATTTTTGATAATCAATTTTAACGGTACCTTCAGTAGAAGAAGCGGAGACGTCTTTGACGCCGGGCAACTTTTTGACTTCATTTTCAATTAACAATTCACAAGAATGACAATGGGTACCAGTGACAGAATAGGTAGTGGATTTCATTACTACAAGTGTAGTATGGAAGCGGGAATTGTCAAAGGGAAGCTTAAGATATTAGAGTTTAATGTCGTATTTTTGGGCAATTTTTTTGAAAGCGGTGACGGTGTGGTCGCCATAAGAAGAAAAAAGACGTTCAAAAAGATCATCGAGAGCCTTGGTGGCAAATTCACATTTTTTATCAACGGCTTGATAGTAGTAAACACGTTTTTTCATTTCTCTTTTGACCAGTTTTTTGTCGGCCATTCTTTTAAGAACGGTCATAATAGTGGTGTAAGCGTGATCACCATTAACTTTAATTAAAACTTCGGAAGGTTTAAGAGGAGTATCGCTTGACCAAAGAGCCTCCATGACTTTTTGTTCGAGACCACCAAGCATTTTACACTTGCCATTACAATTACAGTTACAGTTCATATGGTTTGAATTTTAACATTTTATTTAGAAGATTTGGGCTTGTCGAGTCGATCAAGATGTAGTAGTTTAACTCCAAAATAAACCACGGAAGCGATAACTAAAAAGTCAATAAATGAAGAAATAAAGTCGCCGTAAAATAATTTAACCGGACCAATGTTTAAAGAAGCGTCTTTAAGACCGCCGGCCATACCTAAGATTACACCTAAAATAGGGCTAATTAAGTCGGTAATAAAAGCAGTCACAAACTTAGCCACGGCACCGCCCAAAATAAAACCGACAGCTAAACCAACGACACCTTGTTCACGGATAAAATTGAGAAAACCTTTCATAAGGTGATTATATAATAAATTTAAAATATAAACTCCGATGCTCCTAAATATAAGGGTCGATCGGAGTGGCATGCTATTATTAATTTATATGAATGCCACACAACAAAACCTTCTAAAAGCTTTTGCCGGGGAATCACAAGCCAGAAATAAATATACTCAATTTGCCAAAATGGCGAGAAAAGAAAATTTGGAATGGATTGCCAGAGTTTTTGAAGAAACAGCGGAAAATGAAAGAGTTCATGCCGGAGAGGAATTTGAATTGATTACCGGAGCGGTAACAACGACTGGCGATCTGGGAATTGCCCCTTTTTCAACAAATACAGTGGAAAATTTAAAAATGGCAGCCGAGGGTGAGAAATATGAATGGACCACAATGTATCCTGATTTTGAAAAAATGGCCAAAGAAGAGGGTGAGGCGGAGCCCGAGAGATTATTTGGAAAATTAAAAGAAGTGGAAAAACTACACGAGGAAAGATACATTATTATTGCCCGAAAGATGGATGATAAAACACTATATGACAGCGAAACAGAATTAGAATGGAAATGTGTCAACTGCGGCTATACATTTTTTGGTAAAAAACCTCCAATCACCTGTCCCCTTTGTAAAAAACCTTTTACTTGGTATATGCCAGTGGGATTGGTGAAATAAAATTTATTTTTGGCATTTCGGACAGAAGAAAGTGCCGCGAGCACCGAGTTTAATGTATTCAATTTTAGTGCCACATTTGAGACAAGGCTCCCCTTTCCTCTCATAAACCCGGAAAAAAAATTGATTTTTGCCAAAGGTGCCATCAGGCCTGACATATTTATTATCTTTGGCGGTGGAACCGCCGGCTAAAACAGACTGTTTCATAATTTCAACAAGAAATTTATGGATTAATTTGGCCTGTGATAAGGTAATTTTGTTTGATGGAGTTTTGGGGTGAATGCCGGCCAAAAATAAAGCATCATTGGCATAAATGTTGCCAATACCGGCAAAAAAATTTTGATCTAAAAGCATAACTTTAACCGGGCGACGGGATTTTTGAAGTTGATCGAGAATATATTGAGGAGAAAATTGGGGATCAAAAATATCTAAGCCAAGATTTTTTTGCGAGTCAATTAATTCCTCTGGGGACAATAATTTTATCCAGCCGAATTTACGTTGATCGTTAAAATATAAAACCCCCGTATCCCCCTTTCCACCAAAGGCGGACAGGGATGAAGGGGGGCCAAAATGAAAAATCAAACGGGTGGATTTATTGGGTAAATTATCTAAAGCATTTTTAGTGGGATGACCAAGCAAAACCCCCTTAATCCCCCTTGATGAAGGGGGACAAAAAACTAGTTGACCGGTCATTTTGAGGTGAACTAAGAGAATTAGTTGATTAGATAAGTAGATAGAAAGTTGTTTACCGAGACGAGAGAATTTAATTATTTTTTGATCAATAACTTTTTGAGAGTCGCCAATAAAAGACTTTTTGTTTAAAATCTCTAAATTAGTGATAGTTTTATGAAGTAGTTTTTGTTCCAAAAACAATCTAACAACCTCAACTTCGGGTAATTCGGGCATAAAGAAAGAAAAAATCTAAATTCTAAAGTCTAAAAATCTAAAAAGAATAATAATTATGATTATTTTACATTAAATCAAATCTTCGAGGTCGATGGCGGAGATGACTTGGTTTTTGGCCAGATGTTTCAGTCCAACATTCATGTCGGTTAAACTATCTTTGATTTGAGAAAAAGAATTAAGAAAGGTTTGAGTCTGGGTGGTATAACCCATAACTAAAACCAGATGAGAAATGTCGTGTTGGCCGGTATAAACTCCGTAAACTAAGTACAATAAATTTAGACAGTAGAAAAAAACAGCTGAATTTTGAAGAGCAAACCATTCAACAAAGCCCCATTTACATAAACGATTAAAATGGCGGGTATAAGAAGTTTGTTCAAGATCAAAGTCATTACTATCCTGGAGCTTGGCATAATAAGCTTCAGTCTTAGAATTCTGAATGTCTTTTAATTCGGAATAGCGCTGAGTTGTGTAAGTATCGATTAAAAAATAAACCGAAACATAGGCAATAGTTATTACAAACGAGGGAAAATCAACTGCGAATAAAATTACCGGGATAATTAAGAAGGAAACAACACTATCGATTCCTGGTTGTTTTATAAAATTCAAAGTAACGGAAGAAGCATCAGAAAAATTGCGGATGGCTTGAACAGCAGCGTGACGCTCGTCTTTGGATTTAGACTCCAGATCGGAGAGAAAAAAATTATGGATATCAAATCCAATATCACTGATGACTTTTTCCAAACGGGTAACAGAGATAAGGCGAAGATAATTATCGATAAGACGAACAATAAAGGTGAGAATAATAGTTAAAATAACTATGGACCAGGATAGTTTTGTTTCAAGTTGCTTAATAACCAATGAATACAGATAAATGGTAAGTAAAGGGAGAACGGCGGAGATAAAACGAACAATAGTCCAAAAAAACAGACCACTACGGTTGGAAATTATTTTCAAAACAAAGGTAAAAACCTTACGAGTTTCGCGGGACATTAATTCATTATAAACAAATAAAAATAAAAAAAGTCTAAAGCATAAAGCCTAAAAAATTTGTTTTTATATATATTTGACCTTTACTGTAAAATAGAAACATGGAAGAAAATCAAAATATTTACGATACGATTATTATTGGTTCGGGGCCCTCCTTCGCTTTTTCAAAGCTTCGGACGGGTAAACCAGCTTTATTTTTTAGATTAGAATTATAAATATGGAACAAATTTATGACACAGTAATTATTGGTTCTGGGCCTGCGGGATTGACAGCGGCAATATATAACGTCCGAGCTGAATTAAAAACAGTAGTAATTTCAGGTAATGTTCCAGGTGGACAATTGACGGTGACAACAACCGTGTGTAATTGGCCGGGTTATCCGGACGGCGTTGGCGGAATAAAGCTAATGATGGACATACAACAACAGGTTAAAAATTTGGGAGTGGAAATTAAAAGCGGAAATGTAAAACAATTACGAATTACGAATTACGAATTACGAATTTTTGAAGTGGAATTAGAAAACGGGGAAATTTTAAAAAGCAAGGCGGTAATTGTGGCTACCGGGGCAGGAGCAAAATGGTTGGAATTACCAAAAGAATTAAGAATGATCGGAAGAGGAATTTCCGGTTGCGCGACCTGCGATGGGATGTTTTTCAGAGACAAAACAGTGGCGGTAGTGGGCGGCGGAAATGTGGCTTGCCAGGATGTTGGTTTTTTGTCAAAAATCTGTAAAAAGATCTATTTAATTCACCGACGGGACGAATTGAGGGCGACCCCAGTGGAGGCCAAGAAAATTTTAGAAAATGAAAAAATTGAAAAGATTTGGAATAGTGTGGTAGAGGAAATAATTGGCGAAGAAAAATTAGAGGCAATTAAAATTAAAAATGTTAAGAACGGAGAAGAAAAAATATTGCCTATAGATGGGTTATTTGTGGCTATAGGAAGAATTCCGGCGACGGGTTTTGTAAAAGATCTGGTCGAATTAACTAAAAGCAGCTATATTATGGTCGGAAAAAATGAAGATTATCCTTCGATGACATCAAGCGAAGGGATTTTTGCGGCCGGAGATTGCATGGATGAAAATCATCGACAAGCAATTGTGGCAGCAGGAGCCGGAGCCAGGGCGGCAATGGATGCGGAAAAATGGCTTAACAATAGATAAATAGTTGAATAGATAAGTAGATTAATAGTAAAACAGAAAAATGAAAAAAATAATTTTCTTCGTAGGCTGCGTGCTATTTACACCTCTTTGGAAAACGCTAGTTCAGAAGTAAGCTTTTTAATTTTGGTGATGAATTTTTCGGTGGAAAAATTTTGAGCATTTTTAAGGCAATCTTTAGAATTAATTTCTATTTTGTCTAATTTTTTAATGGCGGCGGCGCAAGATTCGGGAGTCAATTGATCAAACAAAACGCCGGTTTTACCGTCAATAACAGTTTCTTTAATTCCCCCACTTTTATAACCAACAACCGGACAGCCATAAGACTGAGACTCAACAGAAACCATACCAAAGTCTTCATTGTCGGAACAGAAAAGATAGGCGGAGGCTTGCGAAAACAGCTTAGCTTTTTCGGATTGAGAAACTTCACCTAAAAATTCAATAGTAGGTCCAGATATTTTTCTCAATTCAGACTCGAAACCGGCAAAATCACGACCAAAGATTTTGAGAGGAACTTTTAATTGATTACAGGCTTCAATGGCAATGTCGTAGCGTTTGGCACGGGCCAATCTCCCTCCCGTGAGAAAATATTGTTCACTTTTTTGGGCGCCGGCGAGCGTCGCCCCTACTTTTGGCAAGTCGATTGGCGGGTTGATGATAATGGAGTCGCGACGATAATATTTTTGGATACGGGCGGCAGTGGTTTGGGAATTGGCAACAAATTGGTCGACATTTTGGGCATAAGTATAATCAAAGAGGCGAAGAAAATGATTGGCCACTTGGGCAAGAAAGTTAAAAATAGGATATTTTTTGAGATCACGGGCAGTGGGAAGACCATAGAGATAACGGGGTGGAGTGTGACAATAGCAAATTAATTTAGCGGATTTTTTATTTAGAGCATTGGGAAAATAAGCACCGGTAGCAGAGGTGATGATTAGGTCATAAGATGAGAAGTTGAATAGTTTAAAAGCAAGAGGAGAAAGAAGCCTAAGAGGCGAGATTATTTTGAATGCAAAAGGAATAAATCTGAAAAAAGATTGGTGAACCCGCCTACCGGACGGGCAGGCTCGACTCCCCCATTTTTTTTCAAGGCGAGCACGGTGGGGACCAAAAAAACGGGGACAATAAAGGGTGGTAAAAATATCGGCGTCCGGAAAAATATCACTTAAAGTTTCAAAAACCGCTTCAGCCCCACCAAATTCTTTGAGATAATCCTGAACAAGAGCGATACGCATGAGTTATGATAACAAAATTAAAAAAGAGAGCTTTGGTTGGGATCGATTTTGGGCTTTGATGATTCTTTGACTTTTATTTCGGTGGAATAATTTAACTTTCTTTTAAGACGAGCGGAAAGAGATTTGAAATTATATTCTTCAAAAAGAGACAAGAGACCGAGAAATTTATCATTGTTTAGACGGGCGGTTTTAAATTTAAATTTTAGAGGGATATTACAAATAATCGTCGCTAATTTTTGCGACATATAGGCATTATTTTTGTCTTTGATTAATTTTTCTTTAACATTGTCGCCAATTTCATCTAGATGGGCATAAATATTGTCCAAGTCTTGATATTTTTCTAAAAGATCGGTAGCAGTTTTGGGACCAATACCGGTGACACCCGGATATGAATCGGACATATCCCCCATCAGGGCTTTTAAGTCGATAACTTGACCTGGGGTAACGCCTAATTTTTCTTTGACTTCGTCGGAATGATAAGTTTTGGTTTCAGAAAGACCGCGAATGGGGACAAAAAGGGAAACTTTTTTGTTGACTAACTGCATTAAATCTTTATCACCAGTGATGATAGTAATCTGATTGATAAACTTTTTCTTTTGAGCTTTTTTGGTTAAAGTCCCAATTAAATCGTCGGCTTCAAAACCACCCATAGAAACATTGGGGATACCAGTTTTGTCCAAAGTTTCCGACAAAAGTGGCAGTTGAGAAATCAAATCGCGATCGGCAGGCTGACGTTTGGCCCGGTAGCCAAGAAACTCCTCGTTTCTAAAGGTCGGACCGGGAGAGTCGAGACAAACCAGCAAATAATCAGGTTTTAACTGATCAATTGAAGACAAAATCATAGAGTAAAAACCATAAATAGCATTGACTGGCTGGCCATTGAGGCTGAGGGGTGGAATAGAGTGATAGGCACGATGGGCAATGGCATGACCATCGATGATAACGAGATGACTCATTTTATTTTTTTTAAATCTTTTTTAATTAATCTAATATGTTTTTCGGTAGGTAAATTTTCTGGGAGAATACCACCAATTTCTTCAATTGTTTTTCTAACTTTTCTACCAACGTTTAGGTGGGTATTTGAAGCTCTGACGTTACCATAAATGTTTTTATCTCGATTTATTATTTCTTCAGTTTGAGTAATGCGAAACAAATTAGCAGCAAGTTCAGTAGAACCGGCATGATCAAGAAGCTCGCCTTTTTTGACTCCCTTTATCTTTTCAATTTCAGAAAGTGGGTGATTATATAAACCACGATAGCCAGCATCATTAAAAAAACCAAAATTACTGACACCGGCTTTTTTGGCAGTACTAAATAATTTTTTATTTTGATCAGTAACTTCGTCACGAATAAAAACTCTTTTTTCTTCATGACCAAGTTGGTCAAATAATTCTTGACGTCGTGACTGGATCGCAAAATATGTTTGAGCGAGAGCAATCACTGGTTTTCGAGAATCTCCATTTTGAGCAATAAGATAACAAGCATATCTGTCTAAATTCCAATCTTGAAGGGCAACCGGTGTATTTCCCCCAACTACAGTCATTTTCGTGACGTTACGAAAATGGTTTTCCACATTTTGACCACTATTGAGACAAGCTTTTTGAGCTTTTTTAATTACTTCAACAAAGTTTTCCCAACGAGAATAATCTAAAACCGACATCAATTCACGGGCTGACCAATATTCAATATTGTTTGAATCGATAATCTTAATTTTTTCAAAATTTTGAGTTGGACTCGTTGGAAGAATAGAAGTCGACATAATTGATTATAAGGCAAAGGGGGGTTGATAAAAATAATGTTTATATTTATGACATTAATAGGGTAGAATTTAGTAATGGAACAACACGCAATTCCACAACAGATTACTTCCTACGAATTTAAATTAGTGGGAGACATGACGCTGAAGCAATTTTTGAAGGCGGCGGCAGGAATAATATTGGCTTTATTAATTAATTCCACAAAATTAATGGCATTAATTAAGTGGCCGTTAATTTTACTTTTTGCCGGCGGCGGTTTAGCTTTGGCATTTGTCCCCTATGAAGATAGACCTCTGGATCTGTGGTTAAAAGCTTTCTTGAGGTCAATTTATAATCCAACGGTTTATATATTCAAAAAAAAGAAACAGGAAAACTGGCTGGATATTGACTTAAGCAAGACGGTTAAAGCTAACGAAGAAGCGGCCGAAGAAGAAAGAAGACAGGCGGTGCCGAGAAAACAAAAAGAAGAGGTAAAAGAATTTATTGATTCATTACCATCGGTAAACAGAAAAGAAAATAGTAAAGAAGTAAGCAGTGGAGTAGTAAATAGCGAAGAAATAATTAAAGAAAAGATAAAATCTGTTGAAGCGAAGCCCGCCGATGCAAAGAACCTTGGCGAGGCGAAGGAAAATGCAGATTATGGTAAAGCTAATTTAGATTTAAAAAGAGAAAAATTAGGAGCAACTGGAGAAGCGGTTTTTGGGGAAATTCCTATGCCAGATATTCCAGAACTACCGAATTTAATAGTAGGAATGGTAATGAATAAGGATAATAAAATCGTGGAGGGGGCAATTGTGGAAATTCAGGACAAAGAGGGCAACCCGAGTCGGGTGTTGAAAACTAATCAATTGGGACAATTCAGAACTTTAACTCAATTAACTAATGGAAAATATTTAATGGTGACAGAAAAAGATGGTTTTGAATTTGATAGAGTAGAGATAATTTTGGAGGGTAAAATAGTTAAACCAATTAAGATTATCGCCAAATAAAAAAGAAATAGGTTATCATTAAATGATATGGCAGTTGATCCATTAAAAATAGCGATTAAAGGGAGTACTCAAGAGCATTTATTGCTTGAAGATGTAATTGATGGGGTCGCAATTTTAAAAGATGGAGGGGCGGCAATGATTTTACAGGTATCTTCGGTTAATTTTGATTTATTATCGGAAAGGGAACAGGCGGCTTTGGTGTTTGCCTACGGAGGAATTTTAAATTCTTTAAATTTTCCGATTCAAATAGTAATCAATTCAACAACAAAAGATGTCGGAAATTATTTGAATAATCTGGAATTAGCTAAAAATAGTCAACAAAACGACAAATTGAAAGAAAGGATTGTTTCATATAAAAAATTTGTGGAAGAAACAGTCAAAAGAAATGATGTGCTATCAAAAACTTTTTATGTAGTAATTCCTTTTTCTAGTTTGGAACTGGGCCTTAAAAACGCTCAAAAACAAATTTTGGGAACTTTTAACCCGATAAAAAAAGAGACTGGATTGCCATTTTCGAAGGAGTATATTTTAGAAAAAGCGAAGGCAGCTTTGGAGCCCAAGAAAGATCACCTGGTAAGATTATTTTCGCGTCTTGGCTTAGAAATTCAGCCATTAAATACGAAAGAAATAATAGAGTTATTTTACAAAACATACAATGAAGACGGCGCTAACAATCAAAAATTACAAAATATAAATTACACTGCAGCGGCAGTGACAGGAAAACAATGAAAAAAATTACTAATTACCAATTACGAATTACGAATTAAAAGCATGAATCTGTTGGATTTATTAAAGAAAAAAGACGGGGTGATTAAAACCGGCAAACCGGTTTCCGACCCCACCGAAACGAAGCCTGCCGACGCAAAAAGCTCTGGCGAGACAAAGCAATTTGTAGAGGGATTAGTGTCGACAAAAGATATTATCGCGCCGTCAGCTTTAGAAGTGGATTTTAATCACATTAGAATTGATAACAAATATTATCGAACTTGTTTTGTGGTGGCATATCCCCGATTTGTCGGTTTAAATTGGTTATCAACCTTAATTAATTTTGATGCTTCTTTAAAGGTGTCCATGTATATTTATCCAACTGATGGGAAAGAAGTTTTAGATGATTTGAGAAGAAAAGTGGCCGAGATGGAGGCAGAAATAAATACTGATATTCAAAGAGGAAGAGTGGTAAATCCAGCAACACAGGCAAAGTTAGAAGATGCTTTGAATTTGCAGGCTGATTTAGTAAAGGGCGAAGAAAGGTTTTTTCAATTTGGTTTATATATGACTTTGTCGGCGAATACTAAGGAAGATTTAGATAGAATTACTAAGAATTTGGAGTCGGCATTGGGGGCATTGATGATAATTTCCAAGAAGGCGACTTTACAGATGGAAGAAGGCTTTGTCTCAACTTTACCCTTATGTTCGGATAAATTGAATATCACCAGAAATATGGACACAACCTCGTTGGCCAGCACCTTTCCTTTTGTATCATCTGATTTATCCGATGATAAAGGAATAATGTATGGCATCAATGAACACAACGGATCTTTGGTTATTTTTGATAGGTTTTCGATGCAAAACTACAACTCGGTGGTGTTTGCCTCGGCCGGAGCCGGTAAATCCTACATGATCAAATTGGAAGCCATGCGGTCGTTAATGTTGGGAACGGATATTATTGTCATTGACCCGGAAAATGAATATCGAAGTTTGGCGGAGGCAGTGGGAGGACAATACATTGCTTTTGGTTATGGGGAAGCATCAAAAATTAATCCTTTTGATTTATCACTGGTAGTGGAAGAGGGTGAAAACGCCTTAAATGATAAGGTTTTAACTTTACATAAAATGTTTAAGATAATGCTTGGAGCGATGGATCCAATGGAAGAGTCAATTTTGGACAAGGCAGTAATGGAAGCTTACAAAGCTAAAGGAATTACTCCTGATCCGGAGACACAACAGAAAGAAGCGCCATTAATTGAAGATTTATATAAATCATTGATTGGAATGGAGGAAGAAAGAGCGAAGAATTTGGCCGCAAGATTGGAGAAATATATTAAAGGTTCTTTTGCGGGAATTTTTAATCAAAAAACAACCGTTAATTTAAAAAATGGTTTTGTGGTGTTTGGAATTAGAAATCTGGAGGAAAGCTTGCGACCAGTAGCCATGCATATTGTTTTGGATTATATTTGGACAATTGTTAAAAAAGAGTTAAAAAAGAGAATTTTAATTGTGGATGAGGCCTGGTATTTAATGCAGTATGATGACTCGGCGGCATTTTTAAGAGGAATTGTGAAAAGGGGCCGAAAATATTATTTGGGAGTGACGACAATTACTCAAGATGTTGACGACTTTTTGGAAACACCCTATGGAAAGGAAATTGTCACCAATAGTGCGATTCAAATTTTACTGAAACAACACAGTGCGGCCATTGATAAAGTGGGAGAGGTTTTTTATCTGTCTGAAGGCGAAAAACAATTATTATTGTCGGCGGATAAGGGGGAAGGGATATTTTTTGCGGGACAAAACCATGTGGCTATTCAAGTGATTGCTTCGGCGGAAGAACATAAATTAATAACTTCAAATCCAGAAGATATTTTAAAACAGAACCAGGTTATTAAAGCCGATAAACCGGCTTCCAACCTGGTGAATAATGAAAGTTCACCGGCACCAAAATTTCCAAAACAAAACCCTCCCCTTACCCCTCCCTTGATAAAAGGAGGGGAAACTACCGAAGATAAGGTTATTTCTCCTATTGTTGAGACAACAAAAATTGAACCTGTAGTCGAAGAAAAAACTGAAGAAAATCAAAACCCTCCCCTAACCCCTCCCTTGATGAAAGGAAGGGAAAATAAAGTTGTTGAAAATAAGTTGAACGAGACGGGATCCGCCGACGCAAAAAGCTCTGGCGAGACGAGGCCAAATGTTTTATTTAAATCCGAAGTGGAGGAATCACCAGAGGAACAATTGCAAAAAAGAATTGCTTTGATGGAGGAAGAAGAAAAGAAAAAAGAAGAAGCGGAAAAAATAAAAATGGAGGAAAATAACAAAAAAGAAGCAGAGATTCAAAAAAAACTAAGCGGAAGTTTTGGGGGATTTGGATCAAATGCAGGAACTTTACCTAAATATCAAGAATTATTTAAGTCGCCAACAGACAAATTGCCACCGCTGCCACCTTTACCCAAATTTCAACCAACAATTAAGCCAGAACCAGTAATTCCACAGCCACCACAATTTGCCAAAAAACCGAAGGTGGAATTTGTGAATAGTGAGGAAGTAAATAGTGGAGTAGTAAATAGTAAAACAGAAGAAAAAAAAGAAAACCAAAAAATCGATGAGGTGAAACCCGACGAGGCGAAGCCCGCTGCCGCCGACAGCTCCAGCGAGGCGAAACACGCTGCCGCCGACAGCTCCAGCGAGGCGAAACCCGCTGCCGCCGACAGCCCCAGCGAGGCGAAGA
>JBAZWK010000016.1:0-17693 GCA_041660365.1 Candidatus Shapirobacteria bacterium
ATGTTAGATTTTCAACAGATATAATTATTGGATTTCCCGGTGAAGATGAGGCGGCTTTTCAAAATACGGTCGAGGTTTGTAAACAGGTCGGATTTGAAATTGCTTATTTAAACAAATATTCCCCGCGCCGAGGCACTGTGTCGGCTAAACTTTACAAAGATGAAATCCCGATGAAAGAAAAGAAACGAAGATGGGTAATATTGAATGAGTTGGTGAATAAAAATTAATTTGCACCTGGAACTTGTTCACAAGGCTGTCCATTTAAATTACAACGTCTGTTTATGGCATCTAATTTTAGACAATCAAAACCAAAACTTTCTGAACCTTGATGTTCTAAGAATGTCCCTATTCCAACAGTATCGACGCGATCAGATTTAATTCGAATAGTACTTGACCCATTATCACCATCAGGAATACACTCAAAATTTTGATAACAAACTTCACCAACGGTCTCTTTTTCTAGTATTTTTACTGGCATGGCAGATTGTAACATAAAGTATCATTTTAGATACTTGACGATGTTGGCGCTGTGCTCGGAGAGGGTTTTGGCGTAATACATAACACCATCGTTTCCAGTTAAATAGAAAAGATAATCTGATTCGGTGGGGTGAAAAGCAGCATAAATTGAATTATAACCAGGGTTACAAATTGGTCCGGGGGGAAGGCCAACATTTTTATAAGTGTTATATGGAGAAAATATGGAAATATCAGATGAATTTATATCTTTCCAATAACTAGTAGGATTAGTTTTAGAATCACGAACGTATTGAATAGTGACATCAGACTGAAGAGGCATTTTAATATCAAGACGATTAATTAAAACCCCAGCAACACCTTGTTTAACTTTCAAAGTTCTGGCTTCTCTTTCAATAATAGAAGCCAAAGTTAGAATTTCTTTGTCGGTCATTTTAGTGTTGGTAGCATTAATTTTAGCTTCAGCGAATTTGGCATCAAAATTAGATTTAATAGTGTCTAAGATTTGGTCGATAGTAAAATATTTAGGAACAAGATAACTATCGGGAAAAATATAACCCTGAAGTTTTTTAGCTTTAGCCACAAAATCTTGACCGGTAAAGAAAAGACCATCAGGGAAACTATTGGCTAATTCTTCCACTCGGGTACCATCAATAATTTTTAACCAATAATCGGTACTGCCGCCTTTGGTTAATTTTAAAGTTAGATCTGGTAATTTATCAGCGGTGGTTAAATAAAATGTACCGGCTTTAATTTTTTGATTTAGACCAGTAATTCGACAATAAATTATAAAAACATAGCGATTACGAATAAAGTGAGATTTTTCTAAACGAGTGGCAATAATAGTGAGACTCTCACCTTGATTAATGACAAAAGTTTTTTTAGCAGTATCGGTGTTGGGAGCCAAAAGAGATACATAATAAAAAACAGCTAGAACAACAACCAAAAATAATGGAATGATGAGAAAAAGAGCTCGACGGTAGGTATTTTTCTTGGAATCGTGGATGAAAATACGACCACAACGACAAGTGACAGTTTCCTGACCTCGAACCACTTTACTTTGACCTTTAGAAAGTTCATCACCACAACCAACACAGCGTTTTTGGGAAAGTAACCAAGCCTGCATGGGATAAATTAATTTTTTAAACATATTTTTTATGAATTAATAACTCGGCGGAGAATAACGGCGGCGGCGATAGAATCGATTTGTTGAGAATAGCTTTTGGAAGCTTTTTTATTAGTTTTAAAAATAGCTTCAGCCTCAATGGTGCTAACGGCTTCTTCAACGGTTTCGATAGGTAAGTTTAACATGGAACTGAGTTTTAAAACAAAATTTTTGGTCATGTCGGCAATTTTACCTTCCGAAATGCCAACGTAGATTTTTTCGAGATGATAATCAGTGATAATTTGGGATAAATTTTTAAAAAAGTTATCATCATTTTTTGCCATAGGTAAGGTAAAAATTATGTCATTAATAGTGTAGGCTAAACCAATTCTTTTGGTGCCAAAATCAATAGCTAAATAGTTCATGTATTGTCGGCAATTTGGGCTTTAATAACTAAACGACGCAAGATGGTGCCCGGAGGAGAACAGGTAATCAGAGTTAAATAACGGCCATCAAAACGCTGCTCCAAAACCGATAAATCAGTAGGCTGAACCTCAAACATTTCGGCAACAATATATTTATAGTGGATATGGTCGTAATCGACATAAATTTCGTCTCCGATTTGAAGTTTATAAAGGGTGGAAAAAATAGTGAGATAGGATTTAGGATTATAAAATTGGGGCAAAACTGAATGACCAAAAATGACAGGACTACCATATTGACCAGGAAGAGCGGTTTGAGGATATTGGATAAGAGATTTTTTTAGGTCAGAACTGCCAACAACAACGTTGGCTTGGTCAACTTTTAGTTTTGGTATGGAAATAGTGTAAGAGGCATAGGAAGAAATACTGTCAGGCAAAGTAATTCCGGGATTATCAACAAACCAATTGGAAAGCTCCGTATAATCAGTGTTGGAATCGCCCAAAATGGAACCAGAACGGTTATAAAATTCAGAAGCCAAAGGATTAATAATTTGATTAAATTTGGAAGAATATTCAATTTGAAATTGGAGAATAGGAAAAAGAACCGAAACAAATAAAAAAATTCCGGCAAACATCAAAAGAGAGGCAAAAATCTTCTTGTGTTGAGGGGAAAGTTTCTTAACTACCCGGTGTAACTTTGGGGTATTTTTAACGTAAAGATAGGACATTAGAATTTTTCAATAATTGTAATCCGGTCGCCTTGGGGCGGAAGTCGATTTAAAAATGAAAAAAGGCTGGGAATAATTTTTATCTGACGATTATAGACCTTAGGTTGGGAATTGATGATAAGATAAGCGTTGGTAAAGCTTTTGCCAGCCAAAAGTTGGCGGAGAGAATCAGTGTTAATTTTGGGTAAAACTTTACCGGTAATGGTTAATTTGCCAACTGATTTTTGAGAGTCGGTTTTGGTGGCAGTAAAAGAAAAAGTGAAATCAGAAGCTGAGGCGATAGATTGAAGGAAATTTTGATCAGAAGCCAGAAGAGTATTGATAATGACCTCTTTATTTTTATCTTCGATTTGAAAAAGAGATAAAGTGGTGGAAACATTGACGGAAAGGGTATCGGCAACTTCACCAACTTCTCGATTATAATCAAGAATTTTTTTATCAATATTGGCAGTGTCCGAAAGAAGACCAGAGAGAGAAGACTCGTTTTTTATTTTTTCGTCAATTTTATTTTTAAGGGAAGTGGAAACTTGGGTATTTAATTTACTTTTATCGTCAGTCGAAACAACTTTAACCTGTTGACGGGTGCCACCGCCAATAGCATCGTTAACTTTAGCCAACAGATTGGCATTATTACTAAAAGAGAAGATTATGTCTTTGACCTGGTTATATTCCGGACCAATATCGGAAGCAATTAAATTGGCTTTAATTTGACCCATAGAAATGGTACCGGAATTAAGATCATAAGCGCTGGCCGGAACCTGAACTGAGGTGAGAAGTTCATATTTTTTACCATTGGCAGCAGTGAGAATGGTGGATTTGGGAATATTTTGAATTTGATCCAATTTATTAAAAATGGTAATTTCACCCTTTGATAGATCACCGGTTTCCTTTTGACCGGTAGTGGCCAAAGTTTCAGTAAAATTGAGATCAAAAGTTTTTTTAATTACCGGAATGGTGACGGCGGAGACATTGGTGGCCGAAGAATCTAAAGTGATATTAAAATCGCGACTAATTTCAAAAGGGGTGAGATTAATAGTAACTTCAGCTTTACTTAAAAAGTAGGGTAAAAGGACTAATAACGGGGAAAGAGCCAAAGCGAAAAGATAAAGAGGATTCAAGTGAAAATGGGGCAAAGAAAAATGGGGTAATTTAAATTTTGGTAAAGAAATTGGCCTTATTTTAGGTAAAATTATTTCTTCTGTTTTTTCTTCCTGAGACGGATCTTGAGGTGACAAAACTATAGAATCAGATTCGGTAATTTCGGAAAAACCAAGATTTTCGGGAGGAATTTCCTCAAGTTCGGGAGTTAGCTCTGCTTCTTCAATTATAGTTTCCGGAATATTTTCAATGATAGTTTCAGTGGGGGTTTCAATAATTGGAGCTTTAGGGGGAGAAATTATATTATTTTCGAGCTGGGAGGAAACAGTTTTACAATAAAGATTAAAGAGGTCCTCAGGTTGATAGGCTTCAACGTCGGGTAAATGCAAAAAAGTTTCGAGATTTTTTTTGCCTACCCAAGAATAATTTTTTAAATCATCAATAATGGTCGGATTTAAATGACCAAAAACTAAAATCCGGGGCGGCAGAGCCGAATCGAGACGAATGGTAACCAGGGCGGATTCCAAATCTTGGGGAGTAAAATCAGTGTCTAGATTTTGAGAGAAACGTTTTTTAACTTCACCTAAATAGACTAAAGACAGGGAGAATTCTTTTTGACCTAAATAAAGCAAAATAAAAGAGGGTGGGAAAGAATCTTCTTTGGTAACTGACTCGATAAAAGCCTCATCATTGCTAATAAAACCTAAGGGTTTTAATTTTAAGGAATGACATAAAGATTCTAAAAGTTTTAAGTGCTCGGGGAAAATTTTACCATCATTACCAATCCATTTAGGAGGCAATATAAAAGCGCTAGTTTCCGGTTCTTGTTCCGGCTCTAGATTGGCTTTTTGGGCAGCTTCAGAAAGGGAAATATCGACAGAATGTAGGAAAGAATCGGCATTATTTAATTCCCAGGCAGTTTCCAGACCTAAGGCGACTAGAGCATCAGGGTGATCCCGTTTAATCAGAGCTACTGAAATGTTTTCAGTAGTGACAGAAATGAGCCAATAATAGGACGCCTCCATTACTTAAGAATAGCATAAATCCGGCGTTTACCACTGCCTGCGGATTCTTCTTTGAGGATGTGAAAGTCACCTAAAAGTTTTGTGTTTTCGACGTGAGGACCGGTGCAAACTTCTTTGGAAAAATATTTTCTAGGATCCCCCACCGTATAAACAGTGACAATTTCCGGATATTTAGCGCCAAAAAAAGCTAAGGCGCCGGATTTTTGAGCTTCAGTAAATTTCATCGATTCGACAGTTACCGGCAAGGCTAATTTAATTTGATCGTTAACCATTTTGACCACTTCTTTTAGTTGGGCTTCAGTAACTTTTTCCGGGTGAGAAAAATCGAAACGAAGCCTTTCGGCAGTGATATTGGAACCACCTTGTTGAACGTGAGTGCCTAAAACTTTTCTTAGGGCAGCGTGCAATAAATGGGTGGCAGTGTGGTATTTAGTGATAATTTCCGAGTGATCGGCCAGACCTGATTTAAATTTGCCAGCGGAAAGAGTCTGGGATTGTTTGATATGTTCATCTTTAAGACGATTAAATTCTGCCAAATCTAAGGTTAAATTATTCTTTTGCAATTCTTCCTGAATCATCTCGACTGGAAAACCAAATGATTGATAAAGATCAAAAGCCTCTTTGCCAGAGACATTGTGCTGACGCTCAATTAATTTGGTAATTTCATTGAGGCCTTTGTTAAGAGTGCGACGGAATTTGGTTTCTTCAGAGTCTAAAGTTTCTAGAATTTTATTTTTATTTAAATCTAATTCTGGGTAAGTTCCGGCGTAATTATTTTGATTATCTAAAACTGAGAGGGCAATTATAGTAGTGAAATTATTTTCTAGGCCGATAATTTTTCCCTGGCGAACAGCGCGGCGGATAAGACGGCGAAAAACGTAACCGCGTTCTTTATTGGAAGCTTCAATGCCATCGGCAACCATAAAAACAGCAGCTTTAAGGTGATCAGCAATTATACGGATTGAACGTGTTGTTGATTCATCAATCCCATATTTTTTTCCAGAAATTTCTTCGATTTTTTTAATGATGGGTTGCCAGATGTCAGTTAAATAATTATCCGAAAGATGGGATAAAACAGCAGTAGTGCGTTCGACACCCATACCTGTATCGACGTTTATTTGAGAAAGCGGTTCAAAGGTACCATCGGCTTTTTTATGGTACTGAAGGAAAACATCATTCCAAATTTCTAACCAGCGATTATCTTCGGGATCAAATTTTTGAGGTGCTTCATCGGCACCCGTCCAAAAAAACATTTCGGAATCAGGACCGCAGGGGCCGGTAAGACCAGCGGGACCCCACCAATTGTCTGCTAAAAAAGAAATTCTGTTAGAATTTATTCCCTGAGCTAACCAGAAATTGGCACTATCGGTGTCTTTGGGTGAATCTTTATTGCCAGCAAAAACTGTGACGGCGAGATTTTTGGGGTCAATGCCTAAATATTTTTTATCAGTTAAAAGTTGATAGGAAAAGGGAATCATCTCTTTTTTAAAATAGTCGCCAAGAGACCAGTTGCCCAACATTTCAAAAAAAGTGTGATGATAAGTATCACCAACCGAATCGATATCGCCAGTTCTAAGGCATTTTTGAACATTAACAATTCTTTTGCCTAAAGGGTGGACTTGGCCCGTAAAGTAAGGCACGAGGGGCTGCATACCAGCAGAAATAAAAAGAGTGGTGGGGTCATTTTCGGGGAGAAGCGAAGCAGAGGGAATCTCGGCGTGATTTTGGCTTTTAAAAAAATCAGTAAATTTATTTTTTAAATCTCTCGCGTTCATAGAGGAATTATAACAAGATTATTTCTTAAAAACTCTGGGTTTGGATTTGGAAACAGATGTTTTGGTTTCAGAACTTTGAGCAATTAATTTTTGAGGCAGAATTACTTCTTTTTTAAGGGGCACTGATTTTTTTGGAGCAGGAGCAACAACTTTTTTAGAATGTTTTTTAAGACTTTTTTTAGAAATTTTGGCAGAGTTATTAATATCAACTTTATCAATTATTTTAGAAACATTTTCAAAAGTTTCTGATTTTTTTAGAGAAGAAATAAATTCGTTTAGTTTCTTTTTCAAATCTTCAAAAACTTTGCCTTTATTGTTTTTATAAATCAAAACAGCAATAATAGCGCCAATAATTAGTCCGAAAACTAGGCCAAAAATAAAGCTACTGTTTTGGTGACAATCACAATCTTTAGGATAATGACAAGACATAAAGTTAAAAAAATTCTAAAATCTAAAGTCTAAAAAATTAATCATTAGCTTTGGTTTTTTTATCTTTTTTAAAAAAAGAATTAAAGAGAGAAAAGCCGTTTTTAAAACCCATGAGAAATTCGGAAAAAGAAGAAAGTGGTTTAGAGACAGAAGAGATTATTTGATTAGTTTCACCAACAGTAACGCGAAGGTCTTTAATTAATTTTATAAAGTAAACACCAACAAAAACAATGACAGTGGAAATGGAAAGTAAGGAAATGATGATGACGATTTGAGTGATATCCATGAAATTAGTATAGACTATTTTAGAACTTTTTCATCTTGGGTAGTTTTACCGGCAGGAGACTTTGCTTCAACCACAATTTTAGCTTCGGAAGTTGAGATTTCAATATCTTTTTGAAAATTACCATTTTTATCAACAATAACCAAAGAGTCATTTATTTTGACTGTCGCCTGAGAATCAGTGAGACCAGAAATTTCGATATTTTTCCCGGATAAATTTTGAGGCCAATTAACTTTAAGACGGGGCGGGCGATTAAATTTAAGATATTCGGAAGTGAGATAAACAGCAAAAACCAAAATTAAAAGGGAGATAAAAAGAGTAAAAGCAAATTGAGGGGTAAGAGAAAATAAAAAATGACGAGGAATGGAAATAGAACTTTTACGATCATAATCGCGACGGAATAATGAAAGTACTTCTTCACCATTTAAGCCTAAGAAATCGGCATAATCTTTGAGCATTAAAGAACAATAAGGCTCTTGGGGAAAATCGGCTATTTTTTCATTTTCAAAAGCAATCAAATATTTGAGGGGGATTTTAGTTTTTTTACTAATTTCAATAAAGTCCAATTCTCGGTCGAGGCGAGTAGATTCGAGAATAGAAGAGGCACGTTTCATGGGCTTTATTCAGAACTACTATCAGGAGTATTATGAGCAATTAAAATTTCCCGAGCTTTGGCGCCATTAACTGGACCGACAATTCCGGCCGCTTGCAGTTCATCAAGAACCCGGGCGGCGCGGGCATAACCAAGTTTAAGACGACGTTGGAGTAAAGAGGCAGAGGCTTTACCACTTTCTTGAATTAATTTAACGGCATCGTTAAACATCGCATCGCGTTCTTCACCATCGGAGACCATGATATTTTTACTGGAAGAATTAGGACTATTAACTGGTTGGCGGGTAATTTCATCGTTATATTCGCCAGAACGCTGAGTTTTAAGGAAATCGATGAGGCGGCCAACTTCTTTATCAGAAATAAAACAACCTTGAACCCGAACCGGCTTAGCCAATTCCGGAGGAATATAAAGCATGTCGCCCCGACCAAGTAGTTTTTCGGCACCTGGAGAATCTAAAATAACCCGAGAATCAGTCATAGAAGCAACTGCAAAAGCGATTCTGGTAGGAATATTGGCTTTAATCAGACCGGTAATAATATTGACGGAGGGGCGTTGAGTGGCCAAAACTAGATGAATACCCACAGCACGAGCCATCTGGGCAATGCGACAAATATTGTCTTCGACCTCGGCAGGAGAAAAAAGCATAATTTCGGCTAATTCATCGATAATAATCAGAATATAAGGGATGGCTTGAAAACCGGACATATTGTTGTAGGATTCAATATTTTTAGCCCCAACTTCAGTGAAAAGTTTATAACGGTGTTCCATTTCGTTAACTGCCCATTTTAAGGCAGAAACTACTTTTTCCGGTTCAACAATAACCGGGGTTAACAGATGGGGAATGCCATTGTATTGAGATAATTCGACTCGCTTTGGATCGACCATGATCAAACGAACTTCATCGGGAGAGGCGCGGAAAAGAAGGGTAGAAATCCAAGAATTGATGCAAATCGACTTTCCAGAACCAGTTTGTCCGGCAATTAAAACGTGGGGCATTTTGGAAATATCAGCAACTTTGGGCAAACCAGCGACATCTAAACCCAGAGGAATAGTAATTTTACTCTTGGCGTTTTTCATAACCTCTGATTCCAAAATGGTACGAATAGGCACGACCTCCAAAGAACGGTTCGGAACTTCAATACCGACCAAAGAACGACCAGGAATGGGAGCTTCAACCCGGATTTGACCACCGGGAGCGGCCAGGGCCATAGCTAAATCATTACTGAGAGAGAGAATTTTGGCTAATTTGGTGCCCAAAGCCACTTCCAGAGCATATTGAGTAACAGAGGGACTATTATTGACCTCGGCCACCCGAGCAGTAATCCCAAAAGAATCAAGAGTTTGCTCTATAATTTGGGCATTTTTACGAACATCGCCACGATCAGCTTTGGCGCCAGGGGTATCATCAAAAAGAGACATTGAGGGATAAACCCAGCTTTGATTACCGGAAGAGGTTAAGGGGGCATTGTTTTTAAAAACAGGAGGAATATCAACCACCCCAAAGTTTTCTTTGGAAGCAGATTTGGCAACATCTTTTTCTTTGTTAGGAAAGGAGTCGGAATTCGGAGAGTGCATTTCTGATTGATAAAGAGGATTTTTGGCCTTAGATTCGGCTGTTTTGTTTTTAATCTTATTGGCCTGACCAATAGAATATTTTCTTAAAATTTGAAAAACATGAACGATAAATTTAATAATTTGGGCGACATTAGTATCAAAAAGAACCACAAAACCAACGATTAGGGTGAAAAATAAAATGAAAAAAGTGGAGCTTCGGAAAATAAGGCTAAAAATTGTTCCCAAATAAAGAGTCCAACAATCCCCTGTTTCAAAAGACTAAGGAGAGAGAAAAACATAATGAAAAAACCAAAGAACACGTTGGCTTCACGTAAGGGTGATTTAATTTTGGCAAAAAGAAAAGAAATTAACAGCAATAAAAAAGGTACCATAACCGAGCCAAAACCAAAGTATTTAGTTAAGGTTAAATTAAAATCAGTGGCCATTGTTCCCCGTTGAAGAAAAGAAAATACCGAAAGCATGGCTAAAATTAAAAAGAAGATAAAAAAGATGGACTTGGTGGTATCTGGTTTTAATTTAAGGGTTGGGAGAATTCGATTTTTTTTGCGTCCGCGGGGCATAGATACAGTATAGAGTAAAAATAAAAAAAGTCTAAACTCTAAAATCTAAAAATTATTTGTAAAATTTAGTTATTTCAGAAATTAAATTTTTAGAATCGATAATTTTGGATTCTTTTTCAGATCTTAGTTTATATTCAACTCCCCCTTTGTCTTGGCTTCTTTTACTAACAACTAGACGGACGGGAATACCAATCAAATCAGCATCAGCAAATTTGGTGCCAGCACTGATTTCCCGATCGTCAAAAAGAACGTCAATATTTTTAGATAATAATTCCTGATAGAGATCTTCGCCTAAGCCATCAAGACCAATTAAATGAACTTGATAAGGAGTGATATTTTTGGGCCAAATAATACCGGCCTCGTCATGACATAGCTCGACCACAGTGCCCATAACCCGGGAAGGACCCATACCATAACAACCCATTTCGACAATTTTTTCCTGACCTTGAGAATCGGAATAGAAGAACTTAAAGGCATCAGAAAATTTAGTTCTTAATTTAAAAATATTACCGACTTCGGTCGCTTTAACGGCTTCTAATTTATCATTACCGCATTCAGGACAGGTTTTTTGAGTATCAATAATTTCCTTATTTACGGCAATATTACATTTTTTACAAAGATAAATAGTATCTTCACCGCCGTCATTCAAGGTTTGGAATTCATGAGAAAATTGAGAAAAATTACCGCCAGAAGCAAAGGTTAAAACGGTTTTAGAACCAATGCCAATTCGCTCATATATTTTGAAATAGGCTTTTTTAACAATTTCGTAATAACGATTGAGATCAACCTCATCAGTATGAAAAGAATAAAGATCCTTCATACTAAATTCTCGGCCACGAAGTAAACCAGATTTGGCCCGGGCTTCATTTCGGTATTTATTTTGAATTTGGTAAACGGCAACAGGCAAGTCGCGATAGGAAAAAACATATTTTTGAACTAGAGGAGTGACCACTTCTTCATGAGTTGGATTTAAAACCAAATCAGTATCGCCTTGACCCTTGAGATGAAAAAGCACATCCATGGTATTTCGGCCAGTGGTAATCCAATTTTCTTCCTGGGTCATAGCCGGCATGAGAATTTCCTGACCGTCAATTTTATTCATTTCCTCGCGGATAATATTTTGAATCTTGGTTAAAACGCGCAGACCTAAGGGTAAAAAGTTATAGACACCGGAAATTTGCTTTTGAATAAAAGCAGCTTGGGTTAATAATTTTGCGTTAACACTGTCGGCGTCCGAAGCAACACTTTTACTAGTTTTGCCAAATAGTTTTGAATATCTCATGGCTTATTTTACTATAAATAAAGGAATTATCCCGATGAATTTTACTAATTAAAATTATCGGGACTGTGTTTTTAGGCAAAATTTGTCGCAAAACTCCAAATTTAGACCTAAAAAAACTAGAAAGCTCGTCCTGCCCGAGATAAATCGCAGACAAAGGCGAGCTTAAGTAAAGTTTAACAGAAAAGATTAGACTTCGATAATTAAAGGCAAGACCATTGGTTCTCGGCCGGTTTTTTCTTTAATAATGGTTTCAAGATAAGCCTGCAATTCGGTGCGAATATATTCTAAATTAGCGGGTTTACTGGTTAACTCACTAAACTTTCTAATAATTTCTTCTTTTAAATAATCGAGAAGATCGGTGTTTTCTTTCATAAAGACAAAGCCTCGGGAAAGAATGGTGGGTTCTTTAAACATAACTCCAGATTCTTTGTTGAGCATTAAAACAAAACTAAACATACCGTCTTCAGCTAAGGTTTTTCGGTCACGCAAAACTGTGGCACCAACATCACCAATACCCAAACCATCAATTAAAACTTTATGCATGGGAATGTGAAAATTAGTATCAACTTTGCCGTTGGCATAAAAAGTGACAGAGGAATCAAAGTCGGGAGTGATAAATTGATCGTCGGTAAAGCCCATGGTTTTAGCCATCGAGAAATAACTTTTAATGTGACGATAATTACCACCGATTGGCAATAAATATTTTGGGTTAGTTAAGGTCATTAAAAGGGCATGCTCTTTTTGATAACCATGGCCAGAAACGTGTAATTCTTCTTTATCACCATAAGCCACATCAGCACCCATTTTGGAAAGAATATCAATCATTTCATAAATATTACCGGTAGTTCCAGGAATATAATCTGGGGCGGAGAAAATAACTTTATCGCCAGATTTTATTTTGACACGATGTTTACCCATAACCATTTTACTAAGGGCGGAGTCGGGTTGACCGGCAAAACCAGCGACTAAAAATAAAAGTTTATTGTCAGGAAAATTTTTGACACGCTCAGGAGCAATCATATCAGTATCAGCTAATTTAATATATCCCAATTCTTTGGCAATATTAATAGCTTTATCAACAGAATAACCCACCACACAGATTTTTCGGCCAGTGGATTTACCATATTCAATGGCCTGACCCCAACGGACAATGTTACTACTAATGGAAGTCACAAAAACTCGGCCTTTAGCATTAACAATTTGGTGTTTAAAGTTTTCAGCAATGTCGCGTTCTGAGGGGGAAAAACCTTCATGGTCGGCACCTAAACAGTCGGACATTAAGGCAATAACTTTTTTGTTGCCAGCATTGGCAATCTTTTTTAATTCAGATGGTTTGTTATCGAGAGGAAAAACATCAAATTTAAAATCAGAACCATGATAGAAAGTGCCAATTGGAGTAGTGATAGCAAAGTGATGAGTGTCAGGAATAGAATGGGTAACTAAAATTGGTTCAATAGTGAAGGGACCTTTAGTAAAGACGTCACCTGATTGATAAACAGTCACTGAGGATCTAATTTGATTTTCAGCCAAACGAGATTCAATAAAAGCAGCGGCTAATTTTGGAGCAAAAATGGGAATATTATTTCCAATAATTGGCAAGATATAGCGAATAGCTCCGATATGGTCTTCATGACCATGAGTAATAAAAATACCTAAAATTCGGTCTTTTTTATCGAGCAAATATGTAGTATCGGGAATTTGAAGGTCGACACCAAAGGCATCTTCTTCGGGAAAGCCAACACCGCAATCAACAATAATAATTTGGGATTTGGAAAAATCACCACGGGGAGCAAATTCGTAAACGAACATGTTTTGAGTGACATCACCAAAAGCTCCAAGGGAAGAAATGCGAACTGCATCTTGACCCGTGGGCGACTGAATTACTTGGTTGATAAGTGGACGAGTAAAATCTTTTTGAACAGCTGGATTAAAAGCTGGTTTTTTGTATGTTTTTTGATTAATCATAATTTTTAATTTAATTTTTTAGAAATTTGCCAATACTTAAAAAATCTTCTTGTAATGACTTTAGCATAGCGCCGTTTCTAAGTCCGGCTGAGGGATGGTAAACAGGAATAATAATTAATGGTAATTCCTGCCAGATAATTTTTCTGACTTGACCATGATTTTTGGAAATTGATTCCTCCGGAAAAAAATAATTCATGGCGAAACGTCCCAGAGTAATAATAATTTTTGGTTTAATAATTTTTAATTGAGCTTTCAAATAAGGGACACAGACTTTGATTTCTTCAGGAGTTGGGTCACGGTTTTCGGGCGGACGGTGTTTTAAGATGTTACAAATGAAAACGTCGGTACGCGGGACTTTTATCGTATTCAGAAGCTTGTCTAATAGTTTACCAGAGTTGCCGACGAAAGGCAAACCTTGAAGATCTTCTTGAGCCCCTGGGGCCTCGCCAATAAAGACAATTTCAGCATTGGGATTACCGAATCCGGGAACCGGATTGGTGGCTGTTTTATATAAATCGCACTTCTTACATTCTCCCACTAAATGGGCAATATACAGAAGTTGTTGATCTTTGGTTAGAGACATTATTTTGAAAAAATTACCGGAATCTTAAAGCTTTTACTATTTTCCGGAAGACCGCTAGGATTATCGTTTCTGATTTCTAAAATACCAGAGGTGGCAGTGGTGGAAAATTTAATATTAGCAGTGAAATCGACTAAATTACTATTACTATCGGTCCAACTCGGGGCAGAAGCCACGCCTTTGAAAAGAGATTTTCCCTTATTGTCGAAAAGTTCGATGGGAAAAGAAGCTTCAAAAACCCAAGAGTGATCAATTTTTCCACTAAGTTTTAGTGGACTTTTTACGACCTGGGATAAATTCGGAGAAGAAATAGTAACTGGATCGAGTATGGGAATGTTAATAATATTTTTCTTACCAACTGGAGAAAAAATGATAATAAAAGAGGCGAGAAAAATAACTAAAAGAGTGAAGGGGAAAAGAGAGACTTTATTTTTGTGAGTCATATTATTTAAATTTTTTATAATTTTTGAATATTGCCGTTTTTGTCGACGCATTCAGGAAGCATGGAGATAGGAAATTTGTAAGGAGCGACCACTTCACAGGAGATAAAACCGTTACCATCGGCAACTATTTTCCAAGAATTATTTTCTTTAACAGCCAGAAACCAACCACCGCCATCAGAAAAATTAACTTCACCAGAAACTTGAGTGGCGTTAATTTCTTTAATTTTGACGCTGATTTGATCAATGGGGGCGCTATATTTTTTAGCAAAGGCGGCTTTAATTAGAGCTTCGTTGTCAATATTAGTTGGGAGAGTGGTAGGGAGGGGAATATTTGTTGAAGAGGGTCTTTGAGTATAAAAATAAAAAGCCAACATGGCAACAATTAAACCTAAAATTAGGCCAATTATGATATTTTTCATATTTTCACCATTGAGGAATAAACTTTTTAATATTAGTTTCGTCAATAGTAATTTGTTTAGTGCCGGTCAAAACTAAGGCAGCGCTTTTACGGCAAAGAGCCTCAATATTTCTTTTTAAAGTTCTGACCCCGGCATCAAAACCCAGAGGACGAACAATACTTAGCCAAACATTATCGTTAATTTTTAATTCAGAAGGAGTGAGACCAGAATCTTTGATGGCTTTGGGTAAAAGATAATCACGGCCGATGGCAATTTTTTCTTCATCAGTATATGAAGGCATTTGAATAATTTCTAAACGATCCATCACAGCGGTGGCAATACGATTGGTATTGTTGCAAGTGGCGACAAAAAAAGCTTCGGAGAGATCAAAAGGATAATCAATGTAATGATCGGTAAAATGGGAGTTTTGCTCTGGGTCTAAAAGTTCGACTAAAATGCCCATGATAGTATTAAGAGCATCATCAGCAACCCGATCAATTTCATCGAGTAAAATTACCGGATTCTTAGTTTGACATTGGGAAAGAGCCCGAATGATGGCCCCTGGTTCGGCCTCGGGATGAAGACGACTTTGGCCACGAAGATAAAGTGGATCACCCAGACCACCAAAAGGAATCCGAACTAATTTTCGTCCCATAACATCGGCAATAGATTTAGCCATGGTAGTTTTTCCAGTACCAACCAAACCGACAAAAAGTAAAATTGGCGCTCGGGGAACCATATCAGGAGAACGGGTTTTTTGGAGAGATAACACAGAAATATATTCCAAAAGTCTTTCCTTAACATCGACTAAACCGTAGTGATTTTCGTCGAGTTTTTCTTTGGCATAGCGTAAATCTAAAATATCTTGGGAACGAGTGTTCCAAGGTAAGGAAATCACCCAATCTAAATATTTTGAAGCCGTTTGATAATAGGACCAAAATGTGGCTTCAGAACGAGAATTTACCTCAAGTTCCGAAAAAATTTCATTTAATTTATCCTGCAAACCAGTGGGAAGATTGACTCCCCCGGCTTTGTCTTGGAGTTTTTTGATCGCGTCAGCAATAGTTAATGTCGAATCCACAGAAAAAGTATACAGGAAAAATGAGACAATTTATAACTTTTATAAAGTTATTATAATTCAACAAAAATGTGACAATGCCAAATTTCGGGGACAGATTTATGACCAATTTTTCTTTCCGAGTAAAACCATCTATTTTGGGGAAAAAATTTGTCAACACAAGATTTAATTTCACTACTGTTGAGCTTACCTTCTTTTGACCAAAGACAATAATGCTGAACGTTTTTCAAATTTTGGAGAATACCAGTATATGGAAAATTATTTAAAATTAATGAAATTCTATTTTTTCCAATTTGTCTTTCAATAATTGTTAAAGCTATTTTTCTCGGGACTAGCTCACGATAAAGGGAATAAAAAGAGTAATCTCCTGGCAGTCTTAATATTTTTGGATCGCAGTCTGATAAATAATCTTTAAGCGCAACTAAATCTTCCCATTTTCGAGGGGTTTGCGTTTGTTTGAACTTATTATTTATCATTTTTGTTTTTGGAGATCTTCGAGAGTTCTCCTTTTAATTTCGTTTTTGATAATTGAACCGGAGAATTTATCTCTACCTAATTTATTATTTGTATATAATAAACCTTCATTATGAATATTTTCTCTTGATATTGGTAAAGCAAATTCATCTAAAACTATTAATTTTATATTTGATTCATTAACAATTGGTAATATTTGATCAATTTCATTTAGTACTTCAATTCCACTAGTAACAGATTTGATTACAATATTTGGTTTAAAAGTATCTAAATATTGCCAGCCTCCAACTGTTTTGGTGGTAATGAGATCAATATATGGGTAATGAGCTGCAGCTTTAGCTCTTTCGTTCCATTTAATAATTGGACCCCTAGGGTCTTTTCTTTGGGCAACAAATTCATCAGAGTTTATTCTAACTAGAAGTTTATCCCCGTAATTAGCACAAACCATAAAATAATCGGCGTGTCTATAATGTGGAATATCTAAAACGGCATCTGTCATTACTATCGTTAATCCACTTTGTTGCCATTTTTGAATAGTCAATATTGCTTCAGACTCATTTACAATTTTGGAGTATGGACTTGAGAATCGATTTGTTTCTAAAGGAAACACCCTTATAATTTACCACAAGATACATAAAAATCAATACTTTGTGTCATAAATAACAGATAAGATGGAACTATTTTATCTTCTGCCTCGATTTCTATCTCCAAAAGATGATCGATTTTGACCACTGGGAGAACCAAAATTGCGGAATGGAGGACGGCCGGAAGCAGAGGGACCTTCACGTTGGGGCATAGAGTCGGCATTTCCTGGATGGGCGGCTTTAAATTCGGGAGCGCTTAATTTTATTTGATGATTATCGTTGAATCCGGAAATTCTGACTTTTAACTTATCACCAATTTTTATTATAGAGTTAGGATCAGAGAGGAATCCCCCACTTAGTTCAGAAACGTGGAGCAAGGCTTCACGACCGGGAAGGAATTCGACAAAAGCACCATAGGCTTCGACACGAGTAACGACACCGTCGTACTCTTCGCCGATTTGAACTTCTTTAATCATTGATTCGATTTCGTAGGCACAGGCATCAATTTTATCCTTATCAACGGCACAAATTGAAGCACGACCGTCGTCGTCAATGTCAATTTGAACACTGTATTTTTCCATTAAAGCCTTGATAGTTTTACCACCAGAGCCGATAACTTCACCAATTTTATCTTCAGGTAAAGTGACCATTTTAATTTTAGGAGCGTAAATAGAAAGCTCTTTCCTGGGTTCAGGTAAGACTGAATCAATTTTGTCTAAAATTTGGAGACGGGCTTTGGTGGAAGCAACAAAAGTGTCGGTAATCATCGGCATTGAAAGACCCATTCTTTTAATATCGAGTT
>JBAZWK010000017.1:0-17143 GCA_041660365.1 Candidatus Shapirobacteria bacterium
TCCCATGTTTTATTAATTGCTTCCAAAAAATTCATCCTTTTTTCCTCGAAGGGTACTGGCTCTCTTTCAAAATTTGTTGATTCCACCACTAAAGTATTTATAGGAAATTCTGGATATTGGGAAACATAATCTTCATACCCACCACAAAGTGATTGATTCGGCTTACCCATATCCCCGGTAAATAGAATATTTTTCTTTCCATCTGGATTGCGAAGCACAACTGAGGAACTGCCTGTCACATGACCATTTAGTAAAAATTCTGCCGTAATTCCGCTTCTTTTATGACCTATGGGTATTTCCTTAAATGGCTCCACGACTCTTACATGTTTAATAGTTTTGTCTACATCATGTTTATCATAAAGTCTGTCTTGTCTATGTTCTGACTTTTGAATATCTGCCGAGTTATTAAGCATCGGCTCCATAAAAGCTCTTGTGGCCTCTGTGGTCAGTATTGTTGGAGTAAAACCTTGTCTAATAAATAATGGAAGAATACCCATGTGATCAATATGGGAATGAGTTACTAGTATCTGAGTCACCCCTCTAGCCACACTTTTTGTTGTCGGTTCACCATTTCGGCTATTTCCTTTCTCTGTTCTCTCCTCATCCCTTCCCTGAAATAATCCACCGTCAACCATTATTTTGGAACCTTTAAACTCAATTATATGACAAGATCCTGTCACCAATCCTCCCACTGCGCCATAAGATTTAAAAATAATCGAATCATTAAGGGCTTCAGGAGATTTTTTCATTCGAATTTTGTTTTAGTTTTTTATAACTTATAAGTTAAACCCATTCTCATCTCTTTCATGTCTATATTCAACTGTGTCTTTTTATAATAAAAATCACTATAATCAACAATTGCCACCGAAAAGATCAAATTTTTAAGTCCGTTCTTCTTTATCCTCTAATTCCACTCAAAATGTCTCGCTTCGCCATTAAGTTCGGTTTGAAAAGTATGAGCGCCAAAAAAATCTCTTTGGGCTTGAATTAAATTAGCCGGTAATTTAGGTGATTTTAAAGAGTCAAAATAAGAAATTGTTGATAAAATTTCCGTAATCGGCACTCCGGCCATTATAGCTGCTGCCGCCACTTTTCGGCAGACTTTCATATTTTCTAAAATATCTTTTTTAAAATAATCTGCCAAAATTATATTTTCCACTTCCTTATCAAAAATTTCGGTTAGATTTTTCAAAAATTGGGCGCGGATAATACAGCCGCCTTGCCAAATTCGGGAAATCTCTTTAAAATCTAAATTCCAGTTGTAATCCACGGCCGCTTGTTTCATTAATTCGTAACCCTGGGCATAAGCCAAAATTTTGGTGGTGTACAAAGTTTTTTCCAAATCATCCACTGTTACCATCATTACTTCGTCAGTGCCTTCACCATAATTTTCACTGACTTTTAACCGCAGTTCTTTTTTATCAGAAATATATCGGGCAAAAACGGCTGCGGCGATGCTCATCGCCGGTACTCCCAATTCCAAACTTTCAAGCGATGCCCATTTTCCGGTGCCCTTACTGCCGGCAGTATCCAATATTGTGTCCAAAACATATTCACCCTGTTCATTTTTTGTCTTTAAAATTTTAGCCGTAATTTCGATTAAATATGAATTAAGTCGGCCTTTATTCCATTCGTCAAAAATCTTGGCCATTTCCTCATTTGACATTTTTAGGCCCATTTTCATCAGCCAATAAGTTTCGGCAATTAATTGAATATCAATATATTCAATGGCATTGTGAACCATTTTGACAAAATGCCCGGCGCCATTTTCCCCGATGTGGCTAATGCAGGGTAAGCCGGCAAAATCTTTGGCCGCAATTTTACTAAAAATTGGCTCCAAGTTTTTCCAAGATTCAACGCTTCCGCCCGGCATCATTGACGGACCATGTCTCGCTCCTTCTTCACCCCCGGAAATTCCCATTCCCACAAAATTTATTTCCACATCTTCCAATTCTTTTTCCCGTCTAATCGTATCTTTAAAATAAGAGTTGCCGCCATCAATAACAATATCGCCTTTTTCTATAAGTTCTTTTAATTGCGCTGACACCATATCCACCGCCTCGCCCGCCTGAATCATTAAAACTATTTTCCTCGGTTTTTCCAAAGAATTTACAAACTCTCTTAAATCATAAAATGGCACTAAATTTTTACCTTCACCATATTCATTCATTAATTCCTTAGTTCTTTCTTCGCTTCGATTATAAATTGCCACCAAAAATCCATTATCTGCCAGATTTTGGGCTAAATTTCCACCCATCACTGACAATCCGATGACGCCGATTTTATTCATAATTCCAGTATATCACCCGTGCTTTTATTTATTTTTTGTCACCATATTATTAATCATTGCCCTTCTTGAGATATATCCAAAATCATTTCTTGAAATAATTTCCTCTGATCCTAATTTTTGTTTAATTCTTGCAACTATTTGATAAATATTTCTTTTACCTGCTTTTGAATATGTTAATTGATCTTTTAATATTTTTTTAGCTAAATTTTCAGCACTAATTGGTGTTACTCCACTACTATAAATAGTCAAATAACATTTCTCTTCGGTAGGGCTCAGTTCCCTTCCGGAAAACCTTATTTGTTGTCTGTCCTTTTTTGTTGTTTCCCTCATCAACCCTAGATCCACCATCTCTTGATTAAATAATTTTAGATTTTCCATAAACTAAGGCTTATTTTAACATAGTCAGTTTTGTTTCGCCTTTTCTTCGGTTTTGCCTCTTGACTTGATATAGTCCGCCTTGTTATTACTAATTAATGAAAAATAAAAAAGTTAAATCTGTAATTTCTAATACCAGTTCTTCACTCCAAAATAAAAAAAATGAAGCTGTCCGCCTGGCTATGGAACAAATCACTAAAGCTTACGGTGACGGTGCCATTATGAAAATGGGTGAACGTACCGATATGGATATTGATGTTATTCCCACTGGCTGTCTACCTCTTGATATTGCCTTAGGTGTGGGTGGATTACCTCGTGGTCGGGTCACTGAAATTTTTGGACCGGAAGCTTCTGGAAAAACCACTCTAAGTCTTCATGTCATCAAAGAAGCCCAACGTCTTGGTGGCACCGCCGCTTTTATTGATGCCGAACATGCTCTCGATCCTTCCCGAACCGCCGCTATTGGTGTTGACCTTAATAATCTCTTAATTTCTCAACCGGATAACGGTGAACAGGCTCTGGAAATTGTCGAAACTTTGGTCAGGTCTAACGCTGTTGATGTCATTGTTGTCGATTCTGTGGCCGCCCTGGTTCCTAAAGCTGAGATTGAAGGTGAAATGGGGGATTCCATGATGGGTGTTCAGGCTCGCTTAATGTCTCAAGCGCTCCGGAAACTAACTGGCGCTATCAGTAAGTCTAAAGCTGTCGTTATTTTTACTAACCAAATGCGCCAAAAGATCGGCGTTATGTTTGGTAACCCCGAAACCACCACTGGCGGTCTTGCCCTCAAATTTTATTCTTCCGTTCGTATCGATGTTCGTAAAATCGCCAATATTAAAACCAGTAGTGGTGAATCCATTGGTTCCCAGCACCGGGCCCGTATTGTTAAAAACAAAGTCGCGCCACCTTTTAAAGAAGCTGAATTCGACATTATGAATACTGAAGGTATCTCCGTTTATGGTTCCTTAGTCGACTTGGCCGTAACCCATGGCCTAATCACTAAATCTGGAGCTTTCTTTAAAGTTGAAGGTCAAAACATTCAAGGTCGTGAAGGCGCTAAAAAATACCTAAAAGATAATCCTCAAATTGCCGAAAAATTGAAAAAAGAAATTTGGGAAAAAGTTAAATCTATTGACACCAATGTCCCTCCAACTCCTCAAGATTCTGCCGAGTCGGCGAACTAAAAACCGAGTTTGGTTGATTTTTAGCGATTCGTCTAAATTGCCATTTTTTGCCGATGATGTCATTATTCTTGGTTTAAAAATTGGTCTAGACATCAATGACGAATTGTATTTTAAAATTAAAAACGCCGCTCTCTATTATCTTTTATATAACTATTCTCTTAACCAAATCGCTCTTTCCCCAAAAATCAGTCAAGTTTTATCACCTAAAATCAGGCAGAAATTATATTTTTATCAAAAAAAATATCAAATTGACGGTGATTTTGCCTATTTAACCGATCAAATTAATGATAAATTATCGTCCCTAAATTTACTTGATGACGCCGCTTTTACCAACCATCTCCTTCGTAAAAATCAACGTCATTCCCGTCAATATTTGTCTCAGCTTTTTTCTTATTACCATTTAAAGTTGCCTGAAACTTATTCTAACCATGACGTCGAATCGATAAAAAATATCTTACTTAAGAAAAATCTCCAATCTTTAAATCTCTCGGAACCCGCTGTCAAAAATAAACTTTTTGCCTCTTTAATGCGAAAAGGTTTTGCCTATGCTGACATAAAAAATGTTATTGACGAACTGTTCAAAAACCGTTAAACTACTCTTGTTCACTTTAATTAATAAATTTATATATTCACTTTTTATCTTAAACCTTAAATGACCTCTGTTTTTCATTTTTTTAAGCCTTTGGCGCTTTCAGAGTAATTTTTTGCGGCTTGGTAAAAAGTATTTTAGGAGTTTCTATGTTTAATTCGTTTTTATCGAAGTTTAAAAGTCTGTTTTCTGGTGATAATTCTTCCCCGGTAGTTACTAATCCTGTTGCCGAAACTATTGATACTGATACCGACGCCGATCATAATCGAGTCGTTTTTTCTCCAACCAAAAGTGCTAAAGTCGATAAGACTAAAAAAATAACTGCTCCAATTGTTGCAGTGGTTAACCCTCAAATCGAAGCTCAGGCCCAGGCTCAAGCTAAACTAATCATCGAAAATGCCCGTCGTCTTGAAACTGAAGCTAAAAATAAAGAAGCCGAAGTCTTTCAAAGATTAAAATCTCTCAATGATAAGGAAAATTATTTAATTGACAAAGAAAAAAATTTAGATGTCGAGCAAGCCAGTATCAAGAAAAAAATTGATCAAATTGATGAAACTTATCGCAAACAATTAGAAAAGTTAGAAAACATTTCTGGTCTCGATGTCGACAAAGCCAAACAGCTGTTAATGAGCAGTGTCGAGAAAAAAATGAGTGCCTGGATTGCTAAAAAAATTGAGGAAAGCAAGGCAGATTTAAGCACTCGTCAAGATGAATTAGCCAAAGAAATTCTTTCCGATGCTTTAACTCATGGTGTCACTGATTATGTAGCCGAATACACCGTTTCTACTATTACGCTTCCTGACGAAAAAATCAAAGGTAAAATTATTGGTCGTGAAGGCCGCAATATCCGCGCTTTTGAGAAAGCCACTGGTGTCGAATTGGAACTTGATGAAACCAATGACATTCGCATTTCTTCTTTTGATTCTACTCGTCGTGAAGTCGCTCGTTTGACCTTAGAAAAATTAATCAAAGATGGCCGCATTCAACCGGTTAAAATTGAACAATTGGTCGCTCAAACCAGGGCTGATATGGATAAGATTTTATTAAATGAGGGTAAAAGAATTTGCCAAGAGATCGGCGTTTACAGTCTTCCAGTTGAATTGATCAAAGAAATTGGTAAATATAAATTTCGTTTTTCCTACGGTCAAAATTTAGCCAAACATACTATTGGAGCCGTTAAAATCGCTGTCGCTCTGGCTTTTGAATTAAAAGCCGATGTTAATACTGTCCGTCTTGGTGCTCTGCTTCATGACATTGGAAAAGTTATTAATGATCAAGAGGGAACTCATGTTGAATTGGGGGTTGACCTACTTCGTCACTATAAAATGCCCGAGGCAGTCGTTAATGCTGTCGCTGAACATCACGAGGACAAGCCCTTCTCTTCAGTTGAATCAATTTTAGTGTATCTGGGTGATGCCGCCTCTGGAGCCCGTCCTGGTGCCCGTTACGAGGTTCACGAAGAGTATTTAAAACGGATGCAAAACATTGAAGAAGTGGCTAAATCTTTTCCTGGTGTTACCAGTGTCGCTGCCTATCAGGCTGGTCGTGAAGTTATGGTAATTGTCGAACCATCAATGGTCAACGATGATGAAGCCACTGTTTTAAGTCAAAATATTGCCGATAAACTCGAGGAAGAGGCCAAATGGGCTGGTCAAATCAAAGTAACAGTTATCCGGGAACTTAGGACATCTTCCACTATTGTTGGTAGCAAGATCAATAAAAGTGCGGTTAAAAACGAAGGGTAATACTTGAAATTTAGTGGAAAGTAGCTAATAATGAAGATGAATTATAAATTCAACAAAAAATGACCAAAAAAGATCTAATCGAAGTCGTAGCTCAAAAAGCTAAGCTCAGTAAGAAAGCTGCTAAAGTCTCTGTCGAGACTTTTTTAAATGAAGTTATGAAAGCTCTCGCCGCTGGCGAAGTCGTCAAACTCTCTGGTTTTGGAACCTTCAAAACCAAAATGTTCAAGGCTAAAACTATTAAAGCCATTGGTTCGAAAGAATCCAAAAAAATCGTGGCCCGTCGTATGCCTCGCTACATCCCCGGAACCAAGATCAAGAAAATGGTTAAATAGGCCTCATCGGCCTATCCGCCGAAGAGGCGGATAATCCATAGAATCTCAAAATCCCTCACTTCGGTGGGGGATTTTTATTGATATTTACAATTTGTAAGACGTATAAATTGTAAAAAATTTTTAATAACATTATGAAAAAATACAAGACTAAATTTTTACGGTATAATCGGCTATGAAATTAAGTATTGCCATTGTCGGTCTGCCTAATGTTGGTAAATCAACTTTATTTAATGCCCTTCTCGGTCGCCAAGTCGCCGATGCCAGTAATTATCCCTTTTGTACCATTGATCCCAATATTGGTGTAGTTGAAGTCCCAGATGATAAATTACAGGTCTTAGCTCAAATTGTTAAAACTCCCAAAATTGTTCCGGCCATTGTCGAATTTGTCGATATAGCCGGTCTCGTCAAAGGTGCTTCCACTGGTGAGGGCTTAGGTAATAAATTTTTAACTAATATTCGTGACTGTGATGCTATTTGCCACGTCGTCCGTCATTTTTCCGACCCGAGCATTATTAAAGAGGGTAGTGTTGACCCCCAGGGTGATTTTGAAGTTATCTGCGCCGAATTAATTATCAAAGATTTAGACAGTATCGATAAATATCTAGACGGCAATAAAAATAATGCCGCTGAATTAAAAAGTAAAAAATTTGCTTTGGCTAAAAAATTAAAATCTGGCCTAGAACAGGGTAAATTAGCTATCAATTTAGATTTGGATGACGACGAAAAAATATTATTAAAAGAATTTTTTCTGTTAACCGCCAAGCCTTATTTTATTGTCGCTAATGTCGACGAAAATACTTATCAAGATGTCAATAATTTTAAAACTAATTTAGAAAATGTTATTCCGGTCTGTGCCAAAACCGAATTTGAATTGTCAGAATTATCTGTTGAAGATAAGAAAAATTATTTAAAAGAATTGGGAATGGAAAAATCGGGGCTAGAACGGGTCATCCAAAAAGCTTATGAGACATTAGGTCTTCAATCTTTTTATACTGCCGGTATCAAAGAAGCCAGAGCCTGGACTATCAAAAAAAATGCTACGGCACCAGAGGCTGCCGGTGCCATTCACACCGATTTTCAGCACGGTTTTATTATGGCCGAAATAGTTTCCTATGATGATTTTGTCGCCAATAATGGTTGGGAAAATGCCAAAACTAAGGGTTTACTTCGTCACGAGGGTAAAACTTATCTCATGCACCCCGACGACATCGTTGAGTTTAGGTTTAATGTTTAAAATGACTGAACATTTTTTAAAAATTCCCAATCAAGATTTGTCTTTGCCCAAAAATTGTTTCTCGTCAGAAGTTATTGCTGTTGTTTATTTACGTATTCCCAAAGTTGAAAAATCCTTTATTTTCGATATTAAATGTCGAAACTCTAACCAATGTCCAATCAAAACTTGCCAATATCAAAAAGCTATTCCATTTAAAAGTTAATAAAAAGCATGAACTCTAAAAAACAAGAAACAATTAGCATTGAACAATTACCAGAAAATTTACAACCTTATTGTTTATTTCCTAAAATTGTTCCTTTAATGACTTATAGAAATCCTGTCAAATCTATTTCGGAAGAAATTCTTAATGCCACTTGTAAAAGACGTTTTTGTTTTTCCAAGGATTGTCCGTTTAAAGATATTGTTGATCTTGGATGAATAAAATTCTCATCATTTCTGGTCCCACTGCCACTGGCAAAACAGATTTAGCCGTAAAATTGGCAAAATTATATAATGGGGAATTAATTTCCGCCGATTCCCGACAAATTTATCAAGGTCTCGACATTGGCACCGGCAAAGACCACCCTAAAAATTTTAAAATTAATTTAATTGATTTAATCAACCCCGACGAATCTTTTTCGGTGGCCCAGTACCAAAAACTAGCTCTTCAAAAAATTGCTGAAATTCATTCTAAAAATAAATTACCCATTATTGTCGGTGGCACCGGCCAATATATTGACGCTATTGTTAATCCCAATAAATCGACTTATTTTATTCGACCAAATAATTTTTTAAGATTTTTTTTAAATAAATTATCCACCCCAGCTCTCCAAAAAATTTATCGTTTTTTGGACAAAAAAACTTTTGATTCCCTCAATAATTCCGAAGCCCATAATCCCCACCGTCTAATTCGCAAGATAGAAATTAAATTATCAAATAAAAATATTTTTTTCCCCCTTCATCAAGGGGGAATTAAAGGGGGTTTAAATATCCTCCACATTTCTCTCACCGCCCCCACATCTTTTTTATATCCTCGTATTGACGCTCGAGTTCAAAAACGTTTAGACATTGGCCTTCTTGGTGAAGTAAAAAATTTAATAAAAAAATATTCTTGGTCTAGTCCCGGTCTCAACACCTTGGCTTATAAAGAATTTAAAAATTATTTTAATAAAAAAAATTCATTAAACAATGCCGTCAAAAAATGGCGTTTCGACGAACATGCCTACTCCCGCCGCCAACTGACCTGGTTTAAAAAACGAGAAAATGTCCATTTTATCGACATTACTGAAATAAACTTTTTGTCAAAAACCCTTGATTTGGTTAAAAAATGGTACAATTTGTCATGACAGTCAAAAAAGTTGAAATTTCTTACAAAACTATTGTTTTTACCGTTTTATTTTTACTTTCCTTAATTGTTGTTTGGCAGCTCCGTAGTTTAATTCTCTTAGTTTTTCTTTGTTACATTCTTATGGAAGGTCTTAATCCAGCTGTAACTTGGTTTCAAAAGTTCAAAATTCCCCGTGTTTTGGCTATTACAATTGTCTATATTATCATTGCCGCTTCAATTTCTTTTGCCTTTGCTGGTATTATTCCGGCTTTAGTTGAACAGTCCACCAATTTAATCAAAAGTTTACCCAACACTATTCAAAATATTAATATCTGGGGTATAAATTCCGGAGATATTTCCTCTCAGTTTAAAATATTAGAAAATCTTCCTAGCAATATTGCTACTACCGCTCTTTCTATTTTTTCAAATATCATTTCTGTCTTTGTTTTCTTTGTGATTACTTTTTACTTACTTTTAGAAAGAAATAATTTTGATGACTATTTAAGAAATATTTTCGGAGAAAAAAGTAACAAAGCCGTTGAGGTTATCAACGAATTGCAAAAACGTCTTGGTCATTGGGTGGGTGCTGAATTGCTTTTGATGTTAGTTATCGGCATTTTGTCGTATATTGGCTATTTAATTATTGGCCTAAACTATGCCCTGCCTTTAGCAATTATCGCTGGACTCCTAGAAATAGTTCCCAATATTGGTCCAACTATTACTTCGATTTTAGCTGGTCTTTTTGGTTTAACTATTTCCCCACTAATTGGTATTTTAGCCGTAGTTTGGGGAATAATAGTCCAACAACTTGAAAATAACTTTATTGTTCCTAAAATCATGAAAGAAAGAATTGGTATCAATCCCTTAATTACCATCCTTTTAATTGCTAGTGGTGCCCAATTAGGTGGTATCTCTGGTGCCGTTATCGCTGTTCCTCTTTACCTTACTGCTGAAACTGTCTTTAAAACTTTGACCAAAAAATAAAATACTTCAAAGAGATTGTTAAGCCGGATTCTGTTTATGGGTCATCTATCTATTCTCTCTACCTGAGGCTCTCAAGAACTAGATATTAACGCCTCGATTCGAGATTTCCACCAGAAGGATGCTCGTTTCATATTGCTCGTCTCTGTAGCGTTGCCCCTACCTTACGGCAGGCCTTGATTTTAGGGTTCTGTGTTCTTTGTGGTCCGGACTTTCCTGTCGCCGTTGAGGCGACTTAGCCCTTCAATCTCTTTGAAGTAGCTTATTTTAACAGAAAATCCCCCCAAATTTCTCTGGGGGGATTTTAAAAACAACTCAACTATAGCAAGGCAGCGTCGGCGGCGGATAAAATTTTGAACATTTTGACGCCGGTTTCCGGATCAATTGCTTGAGCGGCTGGTCGACCATTTTTCAATGTGACCTTGGTTACTTTGGAAACGTCAACCTCGACGGTCTTTCTTGATTTAACCGAATAGAATTTAATACTTGGCATTAATTATTCACCTCCTTGTAAAAAATAAAGCTAACTCACTTCCAAACATAATACAAAGCCACCACGATTGCAATAGCTACCAGGCTTAAGATCAAGCTCTTAAGTAAATCTTTGCGCAGGTATAAGGCATTATTTTGCTTTTGATCTTCCTTCATTAAAATCAGTATAACATGCTCATTTTTGTTAAACTTACTCAATGTCTCTCATTTTTTCTTTATTGACTTTCTTTAATTTTTTGGCCCTTATCTATGTTTTTTATTTAATTTCCAAAAAATACCGCTCTTTTAACCAAAATAACCCCAAAAATACCGATTCTTCAGGTACAATCCAAAAACTTAACCTGCTTCGTTTTAATCCTTTTGATGATGTTGGCGGTGATCAAAGCTTTATTTTGACCCTTTTGGATAAAGATAACTCTGGTGTTTTATTAACTTCTTTACACCATCGTTCCTTCACTCGTCTCTATGCCAAACCCATAAAGCATGCCGAAGGTGATAACATTACTTTGTCAAAAGAAGAAAAATCAGCTATATTAAAAGCTATTAATCGTTAAAATTTTATGAAATCAAAGATCTTTAAACCAATCATCTATTTTTTTACCTTTTTTATTGGTTCTTTTGCCTTTTATTGGCTTTTTTCCACTTTTCTACCAATTTCTTCGAGTAAAAGTACTAGTCAAATTACTCCAACTACTACCACTAAAAATACGGGTTATCTCACTTTTGAAGGTCCAAAAACGGCTGTTTGTCCCATAGATGGGGAAAAATTTACTGCCGAGGAAGAAAAAATTTGGTCAACCCGTCGGCCCCTTCTAGTCATGATTGAAAACCAAACTGACGCCCGTCCCCAATCTGGTTTAACTAATGCTGATATTGTTTATGAAGCTGTAGCTGAAGGTGGAATTACCCGATTCATGGGTGTTTTTTATTGTAATGTGATTAAAGGTTCTGCTAATAAGTATGATGTTGGTCCAGTTCGTTCTGCTCGAACTTATTTCCTCGATTTAGCTTCCGAATATAGTGATTATCCCCTTTATGCCCATGTTGGCGGTGCTAATTGTTCTGCTGCTACCAATGGTGGTCCTTGTACTACTAATAAAAAAGCCCAAGCCATCGAACAAATAGCTCAGTATGGTTGGAATAACAAAGGTACTTGGAGTGATCTTTCCCAGTTTTCCCTATCCTATAAAGCTTGCCGTCGCGAACCAGACCGTACCGGTGTTACCAAAGATACTGAACATACCATGTACTGTTCCACAACAGAACTCTGGAATGTAGCTGCCAGTCGTGGTTTAACCAATCTTACCGCTATAAATAATAGCTCTTGGGATAAAGCTTTTCGTTCCTGGTCTTTCAAAGCTGACGATAAATCTACTGTTACCACCGCTTCGACCATTAATTTTGATTTCTGGGGCGATAAAGCCTATTCCGTTTCCTGGCAATATAATCCTGCCAGCAATACTTATCTCCGTTCCAATGCCGCCTCTCCAGCCATTGATTTTAACGATCAACAACAGATCAGTGCTAAAAATCTAGTGATTCAATTTGCCAAAGAAACCCGTTCTATTGATGAACATGTTCACAACCTTTACGCTGTTATTGGTACTGGTGACGCTATTATCTTCAATAATGGCCAAAAAATCGACGCCACCTGGACTAAAACCGCTCGTCAAGGTCGAACCGTTTTTAAAGATAAAACTGGTCAAGAGATTAATTTTGTACCCGGTCAAATTTGGGTAGAAATTTTGCCGATCGGCAATAAAATCAGCTATCTATGAAAGTAGAAACTTCTCTTAACGCCATTCTTACTTCTAAAACCAGATGTAAATTAATTTGCCTATTTTTCGGTAATCCTCAAGAATTATTTTATGTCCGCCAGTTGGTTAGACTCAGTGGTGAAGAAATTAACTCAGTCCGTCGGGAATTAGCCAATCTCAAAAAAGCCAATATTTTATTGTCCGAAGCTCGGGGTAATCGGCTTTATTACACCACTAATTCCCATCACCATCTTTTTAATAGTTTATTGCTTTTAGCTTATCGTAATTCCGATTTGGCTATCAAATTAGACAAAGCCAAATTACTTTTGGTTTCTTTTCATTTTTTACTTTGGGAAAAAGCTCGCCCCGATTCCATTGATTTGATTATCGTTGGAGAATTGCCAATTCGGGAAGTCGAAAATGCCATCCATGCCGAAGAAAAGCTTCGTGGTGTCGAAATAAATTATATGGTTATGGACCAGTCCGAATTAAAGCTCCGTCAGAACAAAAGAGACCCTTTTATCGTTGATTTCTTTCTCTCTTCACCTCTTGTTATAATCGGTAATCCTGCTCTTTTGGAAAACTAAATGCAAAAAATTAGAAAAGTTATTAAAACTGGCAATTCCTTGGCCCTCACTTTGCCCAATAAAATCATCAAATCTTTTGATGTCAAAGAAGGGGATTTAGCCCAATATAAAGTAAATTCCAGTAAAACCTCTATTACTTATACTTTTACTGGTCACCCTCGTCAGTTGACTTTTGGTTATGGTCAAAAATAAACGGGTTTTAACCATCTTTTGGTCTATAATTGCCGGTGCCTTTTTATGTCTAATCATTAATCTGCCAGTAAAATTAGACATTTTTGGTCGAACTTTTTATCGTCCCGATTTTTCCTTTTCTTTGGGTACTTTTGCTTTTAAACCCAATTTAGACCTTCGTTATGGTCTTGATCTGGCCGGTGGTGCTTCTTTAACCTACGATATTGATACTAGCAATGTTAAAAGTGCGGATTTATCCAATGCTTTAGATTCCCTAAAAACCAATATTGAGCGTCGGGTAAATTTATTTGGTGTTTCCGAGGCTACGGTCCAGCTTTCCCATCAAGAAAACGATACTCAGCAACTAATAGTGGAATTGCCCGGTGTTACCGATATCAATCAAGCCATTAATTTAATTGGCAAGACTGCCCAATTAAATTTTAAAGGTGTCGTTGATGAAACTTTATTTACCGAAGCTACCACTTCTGCTGATTTTGCCAAATCTATGAAAGATACTGGTCTTAACGGTTCCCATCTAGTTTTGGCCGCCCCTACCACTAACCCCAACACTGGTGAAGTTGAAGTTTCTCTGGAATTCGATGCCAGTGGCGCTAAACTTTTTGAAGCGGCCACTACTGATTATCTCAATAAAAGATTGGCTATTCTTCTTGATAACCAGGTTATTACCGCTCCAAACGTTAGTGTTGTTATTCCCGATGGTAAGGCGGTTATTCAAGGTAACTATGACATAAAATCTGCCAAATCCCTTTCCGCTCAATTAACTGCTGGTCGTCTGCCTTTACCTATCAGACTAGTTCAACAATCAGAAGTTGGGGCCACCTTAGGTCAGGATTCTATTAACAAAGGCATTCGGGCCGGTCTTGTTGGTTTAGCCCTGGTGTCTCTATTTATGATTGGTAATTACGGTTATTTGGGTTTTATTGCCGATATTGGTCTTATTATTTACGGTTTAATCACTTTAACTCTCTATCGTTTAATTCCAGTCACTTTGACTTTCCCCGGTATTGTTGGTTTTATTTTATCTATTGGCATGGCCGTCGACAGTAATATTTTAATTTTTGAGAGAATGAAAGAAGAGCTTCGAGCCGGTAAATCCTGGACTAATGCCATGGAGCTTGGTTTTGGCCGCGCTTGGAATTCCATCAAAGATGCCAACGCTTGTACTATCATTACCGGTCTAATTCTTTTTAACCCCTTTAATTGGCCCTTTTTAAACAGTTCTGGTATGGTTCGTGGTTTTGCCGTCACCCTCTTGATTGGAATCTTCTTAGGTATGTTTACGGGTATAGTCGTCACCCGGAATTTATTACGTGTTCTTGCTAAAAAAAATAATTAACTATTCAACTATTAAACTATTTATCTAATTATCTAATCAACTAAATTATGAATATCATGAAATTTAGGCCTCTATTTTATTTAATTTCTTCCTTGCTTATTTTAGCTTCCGTTTTTTCCATAATTTTTTGGGGTTTCCAATGGTCGGTTGATTTTTCCGGCGGATCTTCCTGGCAAGTCTCTTTACCCTCAAAACCTTCTACCGAGTCTGTTAAAGAAATTTTTACTGTCAATAAACTAGAAATTTCTTCCTTTTCTGTCAATCAAGACAAATATAACCTAAAATTCGGTAATATTTCCTCGGATCAAAAAGAGCTATTAACTAATTCTCTTCAAAAACTTGACCCTAAATTTGTTGATCTTCAGTTCAATACTCTCAGCGCTATTATAGGAAAAGAGTTAATGACTAAAACTCTTTGGGCTATAATTTTAGCTTCGATTTCTCTACTCCTTTTTATTGGTTTCCGTTTTAAAGATTTAAGTTTTGGTGCCTCGGCTGTTATCGCCATGTTTCATGATGCTCTCATTCTGATCGGTAGTTTTTCTATTTTGGGCCATTTCTTTGGCGCCGAAATGGATGCCTTGTTTGTCACCGCTCTACTAACTACTCTTTCTGAATCGGTTCACGATACTGTGGTTACTTTTGACCGGATTAGAGAATTAAAAAGCCTTACTGCTAATTTAAACTGGGTGGAATTAGCTAATCGAGCCGTCTCAGAAGTGATTGTTCGTTCGATTAACAATTCTATGACTATTATCTTTATGTTGTTGTCTCTAGTGGTTCTAGGTGGCGCCAGCACCCGTTGGTTTGCTATGGCTTTGTTAATAGGTGTTGTCTGCGGCACTTATTCTTCCACCGCCGTCGCCATTCCTCTGATGCTTTTAACTAAAAGAAAGAAAAAATAATTATGAACACAGGTGGAATTGAAATTACAGAAATAGATGGTATAAGTTTTTTAAAACTCATTCAAATTAATCATGATGGTAGTCCCAAAAAAATTGGTTTAATAGAAATGCCAGAAGTAAGGCCAAAAAAAATATCCACCCAATCACGCTGGTTAAAGGGGTCTTATTTAACACCTGATCAAAAAGCCGAGGAAAAATATCAAGTAAATAATCACATCGCCTAATTTAAAGTCTTAATTTTTTCCAACAATACTTCTCTAATGTTTAGCTCTGGTTTTTCCTCAACTTGCGCAAACAGTTTATCTAAAATCTCTCCCACCTGGCGACTCGGTTTTATCTTTAAAATTTCCATTACGTCGTGACCGTCAACTTTTAAATCTTTGACAGTAAACGGTTGTTTTTGCACCTCAATTAATCTTTTTTTAAACAATTCCCAACGCCAACTGCTTTCTTTTGCCCCCGACCCCAAACGATCGCTTCGTCTCAACGATATCATTTCTTCTAAATATTCCGGCGTCACATTGCGAATAAAACGCCGCACCGCTTTATCTGTCTGGGTGTCTTCTACTGTAAACATATGCCATCTAACCAAAATAAACAATTGTTCTAATTCTTTATTGGATAACTTTAATCTTTTACCTATTTTTACGGCAATTCTTGAACCAACTACTTCGTGATTATGAAAAGTTCTTTCCCCGTTTTCGATTCTCATGACACTTGGTTTGCCCACATCGTGAAGCAAAGTTGCTAATCTCGTTACCGGATTTTTACTCTGGCAATTATTTAAAGCTTCCAATTCATGATCCCACACATCGTAAATATGATGACCTTTTTGGCTCATACCCACACCTGCTAAAAGTTCTGGCATAATTTCTGCCAAAAGACCGGAATTTTTTAATAATCGAATCCCGTCGCCCGGTTTTTTACACAATAAAATTTTAAATAATTCGTCTCTAATTCTTTCTCCGGCAATTTCATTTATCAAATGGGCATTTTTTTGAATCGAAGCAAAAGTTTCTTCTTCAATTAAAAAGCCAATCTGGGCGGCAATTCGAATGGCCCTTATCATCCGCAAAGCATCCTCTTGAAATCTTTCGTCAGCCACACCGACACAACGGATTAAATGGTTGTTTAAATCTTCCTGGCCATTATGATAATCAATAATTTGGCCATCAATATCCATAGCCATTGCATTGATAGTAAAGTCGCGCCGCTCCACATCTTCTTGTAAACTTTTTCCCCACTTCACTACGTCAGGATGCCTCTTATCACTGTAACCTCTTTCGGTTCGATAGGTAGTTATCTCAAATATTCCCATATCTTTGGTCATAACGCTAAATGTCCCAAAAGAATTTTCACAAAAAGAATTCCGCGGGAAAATTTTTTTCATTTCTTCCGGCATCAAATTAGTGGCAAAGTCCCAATCTTTTATCTCTCTTTTTAACAGCCAATCCCGCACCGCTCCACCCACCACAAAAATTTCTCCCTTATTATCAAGAACTTTTTGCATCACTTCTTTTACTTTTTCCGGCAGCTGTCTTTTCTCCATGACTTAATTTTACCTTAAATACTAAAACAAAATGAATTCTTCTTACCCCGTCTTGTTAAAGAAGGGGTAGGGGAAGATTGAATTATAAACCAAAAAACCCGCCTCATCGGCGGGTTTAAAGATCAATTAATGTAAATTACATCTGTGGTCTTTCTGGTCGAGGTAAAGCCTCTTTTACGGCGATATTTCTACCGTCTTGTTCAGTTCCATCTAAAGATAGAGCTGCTTGAGCTTGTTCCTCAGTTTCGAATTCTACGAAACCGAAACCCTTGCTTCGGTGAGAGAATTT
>JBAZWK010000018.1:0-16838 GCA_041660365.1 Candidatus Shapirobacteria bacterium
TCCTGTCTATCTCGGCCTGGCTCTCACCTATAGTCGTTCTTCACTTTTGGCTTTTCTAATTGTCTTTATTTTTATCTCTATTAAAACTAAAAAACTACTTCTCTTCTTATCTACTCTACTAATTGTCTTCCTAACTATTATTCTATTGCCCCGCATGCCCGGAGAGGGGACTAAATTGGAAAGAATCAGCTCCATTAAAGCCAAAATTGCCAATTATCAATCAGGCATAAAATTATTTACCACCTCGCCTATCATCGGTCTTGGCTATAACAATTTACCCACTGTTCGCCCCGACAAAAATTCCCACGCCAACTCCGGATTTGATAGCAGTCTGTTAACTATTGCTGTTACTACAGGTCTAATTGGACTTTTTCTATTTTTTAAGATCTTTATCTCTAGTCACTATTCTTCTTCACTCTACCGGCAGTCTCTTCTACTGGCTGTTTTTATCCACTCCCTTTTTGCCAATTCCCTTCTTTATCCCTGGATTTTATTTTTTCTAATCTTTGAATTTAAATATCGTAAGTCACCTTAATTGTTTTAGTCACCTGGTTTCCCGCCACATTTCGCACGACAATATTCAAATCATTTGCTCCGGCATTCAATTGCACTTTTAATTTAAATTGACCATTATCATCCACCATGGCCAACTTACCATTAATGGTCACACTAACTCCTTTATCGCTTTTTCCCACTACATCAAAATCAGCACCATCTACACTCACCGCATCCTCTGAAGGGTTAACCATACTTAATGTTGGTGGTTGGTCATCATAGTTTACCGTCACTGCTTTTGATAACTCACTATTACCCTCTTTATCTGTTGACGCTAAAGCTGTAAAAACATTTTCTCCCTTATCTAAGGTAATATTATCAAACATAAAACCTCCCTTATCATCCGTTGTTTCTTTACCCAAAGAAGTGTCATTTTTTAACAACTCCACATTTACTTTTGGTTCGGCCACCCCAAAAATTGAAAAATTAGCACTATTGGTTGCTTCAAAAGACACCACCAATCTCGGTGCTAAAGGTGGAATTACTTTTACTTGATTATCTTTTGATTGACTCTTAGCATTTCCCAACATAACCGACAATTTAACCAACAATGGCAGTCCAAAAACGATTACCAACACAAAGATTAACACTGTTATCGCTCCCAAAATTATCGTTTTTTTAGTAATTTCCTCGTCTTCCTTTCGGTCTAACCTAGACCTATTTTTTGATTTAAAAAATTCTGTCATACTTTTATATATTCTACACCAGATTTTCCGGAGCCCCTTGCCAGAATTGGACTGACATCTGTGGTTTACGATACCAAAGCTCTACCGTTGAGCTAAAGGGGCATGAGTCTAGAGCGGCTAGAGGGAATCGGACCCTCGACTAATCCTTGGGAAGGATTCATTTTACCACTAAACCATAGCCGCATCAGCTCAAATTTTACCATAGATCAGGAGTTTCATTCCAATTTCCAGTTTATCTGGACTATTCAATTTATTCCTGTTTGACTGCCAAATTTCCGTCCATTTATAGCCGTCACCATAAACTTTAATGGCAATTTTCCATAAACTGTCACCTCTGACTACTGTATATTCCGAGTTCTGATTTACCACCGTTATATTTTCTTCAATCTCAGTTGTCGCCACCGTTTTTTCAATTCTTGGTAAAACTAATTTTTGTCCCACATATAAAATTCCCGGATTCTTTAAGTTGTTGGCTTTGGCAATTTCTGTCCATTTATAACCATCGTTGTAGGTTTTTACCGCAATCTTCCATAAACTATCATTTTTTTGAACCACCACATTCCCTACATTATTTTCATTATTTCCTAAATTCTTAGTCTCTTCAATTTTCAATTGATCACTTATTCCCGGAACTTCTACGTTTCCTTTTCTTTTCTCAATGAAATTTACCAAAATTAAGGCCAAAACTACTACTACCACTAAACCCAGAAACATGCTTATAATATCTTCTTTATTTCTAAAAACTTTTTCCGCTTTTTTCATCATAAGCAAAGGTACCCAAAAACCAACCTATAGTCAACCCCAAAGACTACTTTATCTCCGTACAATAATTTCATCAGCTACACTGGGCTTCACTAAAAACATTAGCCTATTTAATTCTTTTACAAAATCATTTGCTTTTTCTCTATTAAGCTTATAAATTCTTTCCTTACCGGAAACTCGTGATTCTATCAATCCCGATTTTTTTAAAATCAACAAATGATTCGATACCGTCGCCTGAGTTAAATCCAATTTTTTCACAACTTGACCGACATTTAAATCTCCCTGGCTTAACCAAAATACAATTTTCCTGCGATTAATTTCTGCCAATGCCTTATAAATTTTATCCACCCTTGGATTATATCGATAATCATCAATATGTCAATAATTATCTAAGGGTTGAAAAATTCATTCTAAGGCCTCAAAATAGGCCACTATGCATAACTTTGATAACAAACAAGAAAAATCCTTAGTTCTAGTTAAACCGGATGGTGTTCAACGTGCTCTTATTGGCGAATCTATCCGCCGTTATGAACAATGCGGTCTTAAATTAGTCGCTATAAAAATGGTTATTCCCACCCGCGATCAAGCCTTGGCTCACTATTCCGTTGACCCTGATTGGGCTTTTAAAACTGGCACTAAATCCATCGAATCCTGGAAAGCCAAAGGTCTAACTCCTCCAACTGAAGATCCTGTTGAACTTGCTGAAAATGTTCGAAAACAGTTAGTTGATTTTTTAAGTAGTGGCCCAGTTGTCGCTATGGTTTGGCAAGGAATGAATGCTATCGGCGTCATTAGAAAAATTACCGGTGGCACCGAACCATTAACTTCAGTTCCCGGTACAATTCGTGGTGACTATACTATCGATTCTTACCGTGCCTCTGATGTTGATAAAAGAGCCGTTCGCAATATTATTCATGCTTCAGGATCTACAGAAGAAGCTGACAAAGAAATGGCTCTCTGGTTTAAGCCAGAAGAAATTCTTTCCTATCGTCTAGTTTCCGAAGCTATCATCTACGACATCAATCTCGATGGTATTCTGGAATAAAACTAGTTTTATTTAACAATAAAAAATCCCCTAAAACAGGGGATTTTTTTTGCGGACTTTGTTCGCCGAAGCGAGCTTCAGCGAACGTAGGCGGACCCGATGGGATTTGAACCCACGATCTTCCGCGTGACAGGCGGATGTGCTAGACCGCTGCACCACGGGTCCCGGTCTTAAGCTTCAATACTATATCAAAATTACCGCTTATTATCTATTCTTTGTTTTTACCAATTTTCCAAAATTTTTTCCACCGCTTCAATCGAAAATAATTGGTGAATGTTTTTATTTTCCCAAACAATCGCCTCTTCATATTCTCCGTTAGAATAGGGGATTAAACTTAATTTTTTAGCTAAATCAACTGGGTCATTTTTTCCCGTTTCCAACTCAATTTCAAAGGTAAAATAATCGTCAGTATATTTTGACAATTTCACCTCAAAATCCTGATAATCAAATTCCCAGCTTTCCCACTGATATATCATGCCCTTATCAAAACCTAGTTTGACAAACATTTTTATAACATTTAACAATTGCCCTTCTTCCAGTTTTATATCCAGTTCCTCTCTCTCTTTGTCATTAAAATTACCCATCTTAGCGCTAATTTTCTCTTTATTCCCAGATTTTTTGATTCTTAAATCGACCCCACTTAAATTTTTCCAACTTCTATTTTCTTCATTAAATCCTGGGGAAATATCCACCGACAATCTTTTATAATGATCCTTTAATCTCGCCTCTTTTTTCATTAAGACCATTACTTCTTCAAATTTTTTCTTGCTAATTTTTCCTCTAATTTCAATTTCCGTCATTGCTAATTATATTCTATAATTAATCATGATCCATCACCCCAGTAACAGTGAAGTTTCTGAATATTTAACGAACATTGCCATCGCCTATGAAATTAAAAATAAAAGCCGCTTCCGCATTGTTGCTTACGAAAATGCCGCTGATACCGTTTTAACTTATCCTGGGTCTCTTTTTGAATTATGGCAAAAAGACCCCAAGAATCTTGATTCTGTTCCCAATATCGGCCCGGGAATTTTTAAAAAAATCGACTATTTATTCCGTTTTGGCAAACCCTACCCCAAATTAAAAGAAGCTTTTCAAGATATTCACCCCGCCGTTTTTACCTTTACCAAAATTAACGGTATCGGTCCGCTGATTGCCCACAAATTAACCCAGACTTTAAAATTTTCCAAAGATTCCACCAAAGCTTTAGATCAATTAGTGGCTTATTGTCAAAAAAGCAAAATTAAAAACATCCCATCTTTCGGTGAAAAATCAGAGCAATCAATTCTAAGTAACACTTTGTCATTTCTTGGCCGCCAAAATCGCATGCCTTTTAAAGTGGCTCAAAAATTAGCCACAAAAGTCGTCTCCTATCTTCATTCCCGTTTTCCCGATACGGAATTTATTCCCCTTGGTTCTCTTCGCCGTCAATCCACCACCGTCGGCGATATTGATATTGCCTGTGCTTCAAATAAATCCACTGAGATTATTGATTATTTTCTCCAATACCCTGAAATTGTTCAGGTTATCGCCCAAGGTAAAAATAAAGCCTCACTTCGTCTTCTTAATGATATTCACGTCGATCTAATGGTTAAGCCAAAAGATTCTTTCGGCGCTCTGCTTCAGCACTTCACGGGTTCCCGCCAGCACAATATTTTACTGCGCCGCCACGCTCTAAAAATGGGATATTCACTTTCCGAATACGGCATAAAAGACCTAAAAACAGGTAAAATCAATAAATTCACCGACGAAGCCAAATTCTACAATTTCCTCGGTCTAAAATTAATTCCACCATCTGAAAGAACCGGGGAATCAGAACTTGAAAAATACAAAATGCTATCTCAAGATAAAAATAGTATTGGCGAAGCCAATCCAAGGCGAGACATCACTTGAGCGTAGCGAAAATGATATAATTTATCCATATGATTATAGCCATCGTTATTCTCGCTGTTTTAGCTTTATATATTGTCGGATTTTTCAATGGCCTAAAAACCACCGAAGTCCAAATTAACGCCTCGATTCAAGAAATTGGTAACCAGCTCAAAAGACAAGCTGAGCTTATTCCTAACCTTATCGATTCTGTTAAAGGCTATATGAAACAGGAAAAGGGTATTTTTGAAGATTTAACCTCTGCCCGAAAGAGTATTGATTCGGCGATGGCCAATCAATCCGGTGCCAAAATTGATGAAGCTCAACAATTAATTTCCAAAGTTTTAGGTTCTATTAAAGTCGTCATGGAAAGTAATCCGGAAATAAAATCTGCCAGTCTTGTGGGTAATTTAATGGATGAACTTCGCGACACCTCTGATAAAGTTATGTACGCCCGTCGCACTCTTATCGACCTGTCAGCTGACTTTAACATTAAAATTTCCACCATCCCCGGCCTCTGGCTCGCCCCTCTTTTTGGATTTCAAAAGAAAGTCGGTCTCGACACCCCAGTTTCTGGTGAATTTCTCTCTGTTTCCACTTCCGATACTATTACTCCCAAAGTAAATTTATAAATATTAATTTAAGTCTCCCCTGTCAAGGGGAGAAGCGGCTTCAGCCGAGAGGGGTTTAATGACTAATTTCTACGAACAAGTTGCTAGTAATAAACGCCGGTCTTTTTTTGTTATTTTCTTTTTCATAGTTTTTATTATCACTGTTGGTTATTTTTTAAGCTATTACTTTGACAGTCAATATTTTCTCCCCATTGCCATTATTTATTCCTTTGGTTCAGCTTTTGGCAGTTATTATTTTGGCGATAAAATTGTTTTAGCCATTAATAAGGCCATTCCGGCTACCCGTAAAGATTATTTTGATTTTTATACCGTCACCGAAAATCTAGCCATGGTCGCTCAAATTCCCGTTCCTAAAATCTATGTCATCGAAACCGACGCTATGAATGCCTTTGCTACTGGTCGTGATGCGCAACACGCCGTTGTCTGTGCCACCACTGGTTTATTAGCTAAGTTAAATCGGACCGAACTCGAAGGCGTCATTGGCCACGAACTTTCCCATATCAAAAATCACGATATTCTCCTTATGACTTTAGTTTCTGTTCTCATCGGTACTCTCTCAATTTTAATTAATCTTACTAGTCGCCAAATGTTCTGGGGTGGTGATCGGGATAACCGTGACCGCAACGATTCTGGAATCTTTGCCATAATTGGTCTACTGTTAATTATTTTTGCCCCTTTGATTGCTCAATTAGTTCAATTAGCCATTTCCCGCCGTCGTGAATATTTTGCCGATGCTTCCAGTGTTTCTTTAACACATCAACCCTCTGGTTTAATCAGCGCCCTTAAAAAAATCAGCACCGACACCACTCCTTTTAAAGAAGCTTCCACCGCCACTGCCTCACTTTATATTTCCAACCCATTTAAAGGCAATAAAATTGCTTCAATGTTTTCCACCCACCCCCCCATCGCCGACCGTATCAAAGCTTTGGAAGGGATGATGTAATTTGTTATACTAATCCGTGTTTCAAAAAGAAATTGATCCTAGGATAACAGAAATTATTAATACCACTTCAATTTATACCGTTAATAGCATTCTAATAGGCCTTGAACACATGAAACTTGTTGAACCAATTCCTGGAAACGATTGGCAATTGTGCGGTGATTTAACTCAAGAAGGCTTTAATCAAATTACTGACGCCACTTGCGTTAGTATTGAATATGTCCTCAAACATGCCAGAGTAAATCTACCTTTATATATATCAATCAACGAAAATATAATTGCCGCCTCACTTATTGAAAACGCTGGTTTACCTCAAATTAGAAAAATTGAAGATAATGAATTAGAAATAGAATTTATAGGACCACAACCTTTAATAAGAAAAATCAATTCATATCTTGATCCACAAAAAGTAAATGCCAACCATGTAAAAAATATTATTATTAATCCAATCGCTCTAATTTTTGAATCACCAAGTCATCTGAATTAGTAATTACCGCATATTGTTAGTACATTTTATATTTGACTTAGTTTATTAGTCTTTAGAATTTAGGCTTTAGACTTTATACTCTTCATATGTCCTTTGTTCACCTTCATACTCATACTGAATACTCGCTTCTCGACGGACTGTCTAAAATCAAAAAACTGGTGGCTTTAGTCAAAGAGCAGGGTAGCAATGCCTGCGCCATCACCGATCATGGCAATATGTACGGCGCCATCGAATTCTATAAAGCCTGCCAAAAAGCTGAAATTAAACCTATTATTGGTTGTGAAGTCTATACCTGCCAAGGTTCCCGCACTGAAAAATCTTCCCAAAATCGCAAAAATAATCATTTAATTTTACTGGCTAAAAACGACTTAGGCTATAAAAATCTTATGAAGCTGGTTAGTGTCGGCCAAATGGAAGGTTTTTACTATAAACCTCGAGTCGATTGGGAAAGCATCGTCAAATATCATGAGGGTTTAATTTGTTTAAGTGCCTGTCCCGCTGGCGAAGTTCCTCAATATATTTTAAAAGACGATTACGACCAGGCTAAAATTACTGCCAAAAGATTTCAAGATCTATTTCAAGATGATTATTATCTAGAACTTCAACGCCACCCAAATTCTCCTGATCAGGATAAATCCAACGAAGGCTTAATCAAAATTAGCCGTGAATTAGGCATTCCTTTAGTAGCCACCAATGACTGCCATTACTTAAAAAAAGACGACGCTTTCGCTCAAGATGTTTTGGTCATGATCAACACTCAAACCAATCTCAACACCCCTAATCGCATGAGTATGGCCAATATTCCCGACTTTTACGTTAAAAGCCCCGAGGAAATGTCAGAACAATTTGCCGATTTTCCTGAAGCCATTGCCAATACTCAAAAAATTGCCGACAAATGCAACGTCACTATTGAACTTGGTAAATGGTATTTTCCCAAATTTAAGCTTCCCGAAGGCAAAACTGCTGAGGAAACCCTCACTGAAATGGTGTATTCCAGTGCCAAGGAACACTATGGCCAATTAAGTCAGGAAATAAAAGACCGCCTGGCTTATGAATTAGACGTTATTTGCTCTAAAGGCTACGCGGCTTACTTTTTGATCATGCGCGATTTTATCGACTGGTGCGAAAAAAATGATACTCCAACCAACACTCGAGGTAGTGCTGGCGGTTCTTTAGTCTCTTTTGTCTTAGATATCGTTACTGTTGATCCTTTAATTTATGGCCTACCTTTCGAACGTTTTTTAAACAAAGATCGTCCTTCACCACCAGATATCGACTTAGACATTGCCGATGATCAACGCCAAAAAATGCTTTTTCACATTATTGAGCAATATGGGGCAAAATCTTTTGCCCAAATTTGTACTTTTGGCCGAATGATGGCCCGCGGTGCTGTTAAAGACACCGCCCGAGCCCTAGGTTACGAATATGCCGTTGGCGATAAAATCAGTAAACTAATTCCCTTGGGTTCTCAGGGTTTTCCCATGAGTATCGACAAAGCTATTGATACCACTCCTGAATTAAAACACCTTTACGATACTGACGTTGATTCTCGAAAAATTATCACCACTGCCAAACAAATCGAAGGCTGCGCCCGCCATATTTCTGTTCATGCCTGTGCTGTGGTCGTTTCTCCCACCAAAATTACCGATTTTTCCCCGACTCAAGTTGAAACTGGCGGCGAAAAACCGATTACTCAATACGAAATGCATGCCTGTGAAGACGTTGGTTTAATTAAATTCGATATCTTAGGAATCCGTAACCTGTCTTTTTTACGCCAGGCCGTCATTAATGTCCGTAAAACCAACAATATCGATATTAATCTTCGTAAATTACCTCTCGATGATAAAAAAACTTTTGACATGATCTCTCGCGGTGACACCATGGGTGTTTTCCAATTGGCCGGAGAGGGGATGACCAAATGGATTAAAGAACTAAAACCAAACCGAGTCGAAGATTTAATGGCTATGGTCGCCCTATACCGTCCCGGCCCTATGGCTATCATCCCCGAATATATTGCCCGTAAAAAAGATCCCAGTAAAACCTCTTATTTTGACCCAAAGATGGAGAAATTTTTAAAAAGCTCCTATGGTCTTTTGGTTTATCAAGACGACTGTTTATACACTGCCATCGAGCTTGCCGGTTATAACTGGACCGAAGTCGATAAATTTAGAAAAGCTATTGGTAAAAAAATCCCTGAAGAAATGGCCATTCAAAAAGAAAAGTTCCTTCAGGGTTGTGTCGCCAATGGTTACACTCAACAAAAAGCCGAAGAAATTTTTAGCTACATTCAACCCTTTACCTCCTACGGTTTTAACAAGGCCCACGCTGCCTCTTACGGCATGTTAGCCTATCGCACTGCCTATATGAAGGCTAATTACCCGGTGGAATACATGTGTGCCCTGTTGACCGCCGAAGCCGGCGATATTGAAAAAGTTAGTGATGGTATCGAAGAATGCCGAAATATGGGCATTATTGTCTCTCCACCCAACATTAACACTTCTGGTAAAGGTTTTGATTTTGCTAAAAATGAACAGTCTTTGGAAAAAATGTCCATTGGGGTTGGTCTTTCCGCTATCAAAAATGTCGGTGATATCGCCATTGATTTAATTATCGAAGAAAGAAATAAAAACGGTCTTTATAAAAATTTTTACGATTTCTGTTTACGAGCCAATTCAAAGGTTAATAAAAGGGTTTTAGAAAGTTTAATCAAAGTCGGTGCCTTTGATCAATTTGGAGAAAGAAACGCTATTTTAGCCTCTGTTGATGAGATCAGAAACAAATGCGGTAAATTAAACGATAAAAAAAATTCCGGACAATCGGGTCTTTTTGATACTTCTGAAACTTCAGTTTCCGTTCCCGAAGATGTTTTTCCCAATGTCCCTCCTATGTCCGAAAAGGAAAAATTATCCCAAGAAAAAGCCCTTTTAGGTATTTATGTTACCGAAAACCCTACCGCTAAAATTTTATCTGCTTTTCAAGGTGCTTGTTTGCTAAAAATCAACGAAATTATTCATAAAAATGCTAATGACACGGTTAAATTTGCTGCTGTTCTCCATAAATTCAAGGTCATTCACACTAAAAAAAATAACGACGCTATGGCTTTTCTTACTTTTGACGATGGTACGGCCCAAATCGAAGGTGTCATTTTTCCCAAATCTTACGAAACATATAAAAATATTCTCGAAGAAAACAAAGGTTTTTATATCGAAGGTAAAATTTCCGTCCGCGACGATGCCAAGTCAGTTTTAGTTGATTCCATTTCTGAAACACTGCCTAGTAATGTCGCTAAATACGATTTTGTCATCGAAGTACCCAAAGGCACTTCTCAATCCCAATTAATGGCCTTAAATCAACTTTTAAAAAGCCACCAAAATGGCCACCGTGGTCTGATCATCTTACCAAACGGTAAAGAGTTACCCCTATCTTATGGGGTTAATTACAATGAGTCTCTTCAGAAGAAAATAACTGAGATACTCTCCGGGTAGCTGGCAACTCTAAAATTTTCTTCAATATTTCTTTTTGTTCTTCAGTAAGTGGAAATGATCCTAAAGAAATTCTAGCAATTCCTTCCTGTCCAGATACCTCAATAGGTCTAGATATCCCACTAGAAAAAACACCAATACTTTGTCCTCTCGATGATAAATGAGAAGGACTATATGGAATCCTGTTATCTTTTTTTTCTGTCATTTTAATTCGTTTTTTTCACCTCCTTCATTAAAAAAATAAACCATAGGTAAAAAAAATCCCCAAAATAGGGGATTAAAAAAAATTCCAAAAAAACCGCCTGTTGGCGGTGTTTCATCATATTGTACGTATACAATGTGTTTCATTAGTTATCGTTTTAATAACCAATTATATCATAATATGTGGTAGCATAAATTACAAGGTATCAAATTTTTTTATATAAATTTTCCTGGATATTGATTAGCAAGCAATATTAATATAAAATACCAAACAATATGGCTATCCAATTTACTCACAAAGATACAGAATTCCACATCGGGGATACTGTCAAAGTTAATTACAAAATTAAAGAAAAAGATAAAGAAAGACTTCAAGCTTTCGATGGTATTATCTTGGCTATCACTGGTACTACCGAAAATAAAAACTTTTTAGTCGCTAAAAATGCCAGTGATGGAGTTCGAGTTGAACGTATCTTCCCAGTAAATTCACCATGGGTTGATTCTGTTAAAAAACTTCGTTCTCCTAAAAGATTGCTTCACCGCGCTAAACTCTATTTCTTGCGCGAAGCTCACTCAAGAGGTATTTAATAATCTGGGTTCTTTCAGCCAAAGGCTGACCCCGATGAGACTTTAGTCGACATCGGGAAGCTCAACAGTTTTTTAACAATTTGGGTCCTTAGCTCAGTGGTAGAGCAGTTGCCTTTTAAGCAATTGGTCGCGAGTCCGATCCTCGCAGGGCCCACCGCGTCAAACGCGGCTTCGCCACTAGAAGCCAAGTTTGTAAGCGAGTCACGTTTGACGTGACCAATATTCCAATCTAAACTCATTAAATGAGCGTTTATTTTACCTACGTTTTGTTTAGTGAAAAAGATAATCGATTATACATTGGATATTCTACTGACCTTAAGAAAAGAATTAAAAGACATTTTGATGGAAAAGTAACTGCCACTAAAAATAGAAGACCGTTGAAATTAATTCACTATGAAGTTTTTTTAGATATAAAAGATGCTAAAAGTAGGGAGATTTATTTAAAAAGCGGCGAAGGCAGAAAACAACTTAAAAATTCCATTCATAATACATTAGAGAAATTAAACTATAAATTTTTATGAATCTCTATGGTCTAATTATCGGCATCGCTCTCGTTATTGGTATCAACTATTTTTCCAAACACAATCAAACTGTTCCTAAAAATAGGGAAAATATTTTTATCATCGCTCTGTTAATTTCTGCTTTTGTCGGCGCCCGAGCTTATCATGTCATCGATCAATGGCAATTCTATTCCCAAAATTTATGGCTGATTCCTCAAACTTGGCATGGGGGATTGGGTATTTACGGCGCCCTAATTGCCATGGCGATTTTTATTTTTACCTTTTCTCTAATTTCTAAAATCTCTTTTCTAAAAGTCCTCGACTCCATTACCCCAATTCTGCCTCTTTGTCAGGTTATTGGCCGTTTTGGCAACTTTGTTAACCACGAAATTCCTACTTGGTGGCTTGAAGCTATCTTAAATTTAATTTTATTTTTTATCATCAGATCTAAAAAACTAATCAACTATTCATCTACTTCTCTCTATTTAATCGGTTACGGCCTAATTCGTTTTCTTTTAGAATTTTTTAGAAATGATACTTGGCAAATTAATCACCTGAAAATCGCCCAATTGATTAGTCTTGTTTGTGTTTTTTCTGGCATAATATTACTGTATGGTTCTAAAAGACACCAAAAATAGTTTAGATAATATCTTTCGCACTTCCAAATGGGTTCTTTCCCTTATCTTTCAAGTCCGGCCCAAACTATTAATCACCACTCTTATTTTTGAAATTTTTATTTCTGTTTTACCATTTGCTCGTAATCGCCTTTTCAGTAACGTTATCGATCAAAGCATCACTTCCATTAAGTTAAACAACAATACCTGGCTTTTACCACTTATCCTATTTATCGGCGTTAGTTTGATAGTCTCTTTAGTTTTTTATCTTCAAAACTATTTTTCCCAAATATTAAATGAATACATTTTTAATGACCTTCGGATTATCTATGTCAATAAAATTTCCAGCCTCGATTTCCAACATTTCGAAAATCGAGACACTGCCAATCTCATTTCCAAAACCAATGATGAATATCGTTGGCGCACTCAACAAGTTATCCGTGATATCAATAATCTTCTATCAAATGCCATTAGCTTGATCACTGTTGGCATTATTATTATTCCTCATTATTGGTATCTAGGAGTTTTATTAGTTATCAGTCAAATCCCAAACGTCAGACTTCAATATCAACTAGTCAAAAAAGACTGGGAATTTTTTAACTCCCAATCAGAATCCATGCGCCAAGGTTGGGATCTAGAATGGCAACTAACCAACAAAAATTACTTAGCTGAAATTAAACTTAATCATTCCAAAAATTTTCTTTTCAACAAAGTTTCCACTATCTGGCGCTCATTTAACGAAGGCACTATTAATATTCGTCGTCGAGCTGTCGGCCGTCAATTTCTAAATGTTTTTCTTTCCGGCTCTGCCATTGCTATTTGTCTTTTTGTTTTAGTCAATGACGTTCGCCAAGGTTTGTTAACCATCGGTTTATTCACTTTTTATTTTGGCAGCATTCAACAAGTAAACGATATTTTTACCGGTTTTGTCAACAGTTTTATCAGTATCTCCCAACAAGATCTTTACATTGCCAACTTTAAAAAAATTATGGAATTAACCAATCCCATTAGCTCGGGTAATTTTATTCCTGAAAAATTTTCTCCGCCTTTTATCGAATTTAAAAACGTTTCTTTTAAATATCCCAATACTGATAATTATATTTTTAAAAATTTCAATTTGACTATTAATCCTGGCGAGGAAATTGCCATCGTTGGCGCCAACGGTGCCGGTAAAACCACTTTAATTAAATTACTGCTTCGTTATTATGATCCGGAAACAGGGGAGATTTTAATTAATGGCCTTGATATCAAAGACTATCGTTTAGCCGACTGGTATAAATATTTATCCTTTCTTGCTCAGGAATTTAACATTTACCAAAATTTAAGTCTTAAAGAAAATATCCTTATTTCTCGACCTCAAATTATTTCTGATAAAAGAATTATCTCCTCGTTAAAAAAAGCTGATGCCTATTCCTATACCAAAAAATACAAAAACGGTTTAGATACTATGATGAGTCAAAGATATGGCGGCGAAGAACCATCCTGGGGTCAATGGCAAAAAATTGTCATCGCTCGAGTTTTCTACCGTCGCGCTCCAATTATGATCCTCGATGAACCAACTTCATCTATTGATGCTATTTCCGAGGCCAAAATTTTTAATAATATATATCAAAAAAATAATCATAAAACTTTAATTATTGTTTCTCACCGTTTTTCCACAGTTCGCAACGCTCAAAGAATTATTGTTCTTGATAAAGGTCAAATTATTGAGCAGGGAACTCATCAAGAACTGCTAAAACTTAAAGGTCTCTATGCTAAATCTTTCAATCTTCAGGCTAAAGGCTACCAAGAAGTTTAGTCGAATAAGGCAGTAATTTTTCATAAATTCCTGCTTCTTTTGCCTTATCTAAGGTAATTTCACTACAAATATTCTGTAACTCCCGATTACACAAACCAATACTTTTTAATTCTTCTTCTGAAGCTTCCAAAGGCATTTTTGGCCCACCCAAAAATGTTCCCGTCCAATTACAACGAATACAAGCTTTATTTAATTTATCTCCAAAAAAATTTCTGATAAACCGATGTAATTCTTTATCCACTACTTGATTCTCATTTGCCGCCGGGTAAGGGGAATAATAACGCAGGGGTCGAGTGCTTTCCAATAAAGCACTGCAGCAACCGCCCACAAATTCAATTCCCATTTTTCGCAAGCCAAACTAATTACTCTCATTCCAAAAGCTGTCGCCATTGGGGCAATCGTCACCACCATTTTGGGATAACAGCCAATATTTGCCAATTCTTCCAACATTTTTACATGTTGCATTCCCGAAGCTACCGGATCGGAAATATATAAAATTTCCATATTTTCTAAATTGAAACCTTCCAAATTAGCCTTCGTCGCCAATTTTGACTCTCGAGTATAGATATTTTCACTAGGACAATGACTCATTGCCACAATAGTCGAAGGAATATTTTTATTTTTGTCAGTCAAATAAAGGGCCCTTTGCCAATTTGTTAAATGTCCTTCCCTGGCAAAATAAATTATGCCTGAATTATCCACCGTTGATTTTTCAATCAACTCCTTCATTTTTGGACTGTTGGCCAGTTGATACATCGCCACTTCCATATCTAATTGTGCCGACGGCCCAAAATGATATCTGGGTAATAAAAATTGACCTTTCTCATCAAAACCGCCCGCGCCGCTAATTATTTCCGCCTCTGGACTAGAAATCACCACTACCCCCATTTCTTCCATAAAACTTATTTCACTACTTTCTCCTAAAATAGGGGAATATAATTGATGATTTTTTAGTAAAAATTTACCTCTTTTTCCTTTTCCTACAATTTCACTTAACTCTTCTTTTTCAACTTTCGCGGCAATTTCAAAAAAAATACTTGCTTTTGTTTCAGGTTGATAATTTGTCATCCTGAGAAATTATTTTAACAGAAAGAAAAAGGCAATACAATTTACAAAATTATCATTTTTTCAAAAACTATCGAAATGGCCATTTTTTTGCTAAAATACCCAGACGCGGCTCCTTCGTCTAGTGGCCTAGGACACCTGGCTTTCATCCAGGTAATCGTGGGTTCGACTCCCACAGGAGTCACCAAGTGATCTATATTTTTCATGGCGGCCATACCAATCAAAGTTACACAGCCTTCTCGGAACTTTTAGAAAAGTATCAGCAACATGAAAAATTTCACGAAAATCACAAAACTTTTGATATAGATTCTTTTGACAGATTTTTAAACACCCCTTCACTTTTTTCCGAAACTAAGGCAGTTATTATCGAAAATATTTTTTCTATCTCTAAACCAATTTTAGATAAAGCCCTTAAATTAATTAATTCTCACCCTAATTTTGATTATCTTTTTTGGCAGGATAAAAAGGTTGAGGTTACCAAATTAAAATCATTTCCCAGGGCCGAAATAAAACTTTTCGTTCTTCCCGAACTTTTGTTTTCCTGTCTCAACGCCATTAAACCTAAAAATCAATCAGATTTTTTAAATAAATATCAACTTTTAATCAACTCTATGCCATTTGAATTGGCCCTATTTTGGTTTAAAAACACTCTCCGCCGCCAATTAACCACTTATTCCAAATTTTCCGAAGATTTTTTAAAAAAGGCTTATTTAGATTTAATTGAAATGGATTTAGCTTCTAAAAGTGGCACTCTAAATCTTCCCAAAGAAATGGCTTTAGAGAGAATAATAAGCTCCTTAATTAACTCTCCCGTCTAATTTCTGCTATTATTTTTACATGACTGCCCCAGCAAAGAATTTACTTTGGTTTAAGGATATTCATTTTGAAGATGTTCCCATAGTTGGCGGAAAAGGCGCAAATTTAGGCGAAATGTATAATCTTGGTATTCCCGTCCCTAATGGTTTTTGTGTTACTGCCAAAGCCTATTTTAAATTTATTGAAGCTAATAAATTAAAAAATAAAATTAAAGATTTATTAGCCAATATTAGTGTCGATGACCCAGACCAATTATCTCAAGCTTCCCAAAAAATTCGCCGTTTAATTAAAACTTCACCCATTCCCCAAGACATTTCTTTAGAAATCATGACCGCCTACAAAAAACTTTGCGGTTTTGCCGGTCTTAAAGAAATCCCGGTCGCTGTCCGTACCTCGGCCACCGCCGAAGACAGCGCCGATGCCTCTTTTGCCGGTCAAGGTGACACTTTTTTAAACACCGTTGGGGAAGTTAATGTTGTTCATCAAGTTCGCGCCTGTTGGGCCTCTCTTTTTACCTCCCGTTCTATTTTTTATCAAGTTAAAAATCACTATGATCATTTTAAAATCGGCGTGGCTGTTCCTGTTCAAAAAATGGTTCAAAGCGAAATCTCTGGCATTACCTTTACTTTAAATCCTGTTTCCAATAATAAAAATGAAATTGTGGTCGAAACTATTTGGGGTCTTGGGGAATATATTGTTCAGGGTATTATTACCCCTGACCAATATTTAATTGACAAAAGTAATTGGGAAATTAAATTTGAAAATCATGTTCCTCAAAAAGTTCAATTGACTCGTTTT
>JBAZWK010000019.1:0-2043 GCA_041660365.1 Candidatus Shapirobacteria bacterium
ATCGGAAAAAGCTACTCAACAAAATTTGGGGGCTTTTGTTGGTATTTCCTCATACGATGTACATCTTAACGCTAATTCAATAGGTGGTCGTATCAAACACATTTACAGTTTTTTTAATAACGATATAGATGACAAATTGGTTAAATCAGTCAAAAAAGAATTTGACAATTCAAATATGAATAATTGGATCACCGAAGATCAATTTGCAATTAGCGACCAGATTCTTAGAGAAATATATAAGGAAGACATGAACGATGAATACAATAATTCATTATTTATAGGTATAACAATTATTGAAAATTTTTTCACGAATTCCCAAGAAAAAACTTTTGTAGCTTTGTATCCTAGAATTGAAGCTGAAAATTTGGGTAAATTTCCACTTTATCTTGATTCACACCGTTTCATTGAGCCATATACTTTTATTGAATTTTCAAGTATAGACGCTAAAAAAAGATATGAAGAAATGCTTTTAAAACACCCTGATCCACTTCGATTTATCAATGCTATTCAAGCAGTCCTATTCTCACCAGATGTTTTACACAATCTGTTAACAATTAAAAAATATTCTGATGAAAAATATTGTTACACCCCTGTAATTAAAGAAGGTCACGCTCAAGCTCCGTACAAAAATGATGAAGAAATGCTTTTAGATTTTTGCCGATGGAGTTTTGATGTAAATGAACTTAAAAAGTATAGAAAGCATAACCATTCATTAATCAGATTTTTTAAAAATAGACAGTCAGATACAATTTAATGTTTATTGCTACTCTTTAAGCCTGCTATAATAAGCTGTCCTTCGCAATAACTTCAAGCCGCTGTGGTGAAATTGGTATACACGCCAGACTTAAAATCTTGTGGTAGCAATACCGTGTGGGTTCGATTCCCGCCAGCGGCACCAAAATCCTGCCAGATTATTTTTAATATGGCAAAAAATATAATAGAAACAAAAACAGCTCCTTCATATCAAAAACGTCGATTTTTTGGAACTCCTATTATTGATCTTGAACCAGATACTATTGTTCAAATTAATGAATGTGGCAACATAAAAAATCTGACTGTCAGAATAACTCAAGTTGTTAGAGCTTATGGAGAAACTATTATTGGAGTTAATAAATTAACCGAAGAAAAAAATGGATTTTCTATTTCTAAAGAAGAAAATGTTATTGTAAATTTACCCGTAAAAAAAATCAATGAGAACAATAACGGTCGATCCATACAACACTATCTAGCTTATTTTCCACAAGAAAATAGTGCCATCCGCTTAGGTCAAGCCGGAGAAGGGGATTTTATAAATATTCCTAAAATCAGGATAAATTAAATTTAAATATTTTATATCTTCTTTAATTTACGTTATAATCACAGTCACGGGGATTGGCGCAATTGGCTAGCGTGCATGGTTTGGGACCATGAGGTTGCAGGTTCGAATCCTGTATCCCCGACAAAATGAAAAATGAATTTCTTAAACGTCTAGAAACTACTACTTTTGGTGATATGTTTTTTGGAAAAAAATTTAAAGAATCTGTTTTAGAAACTCTAACTATAAATCGTTCTGGTCAACCAGACGATGCTTTTAGAAGATTATTAAGAGAAATATTAGAAAATGAAGCCGGCATAACTGGCCAAGAAGAATGGAAAACAAGAAATTAACTCGTCCTCAATATTTCAAAACCCTCACCGGCAAAAAAATCCAACTGCCAGTTTTTTTTCCTGATGCCACTCGCGCGGTTATAAAAACTCTCGATTCCACTGATATTGAAAATACCCAAACTTTAGGCATTTTAGTTAATACATTTCACTTATACAAAGATCCCGGACACGACGTCATTAAACTTTTTAAAGGCGTTCGCAACTTTATGAACTGGGATGGGGGAGTCATCTCCGACTCGGGCGGTTTTCAAGTTATGTCCCTCGCCAAAACCATGGGCGGCAACAAAGCCGTCACTGATATCGGCGTTACTTTTAAATTAGATGGTAAAAAAATTCTTTTTACTCCGGAAATGTCCATCAAACTTCAATTGGAATTAAAAAGCGACATGGTCGTCG
>JBAZWK010000019.1:2093-16640 GCA_041660365.1 Candidatus Shapirobacteria bacterium
ATTTTACTGATCCCAAAAGCACCTATGAAGAAGCCAAAATTAGCGTCGAACGCACTCTAAAATGGGCTGCCGAGTGCCGCCAAATTTTTGACAAAATTGTTAAAGAAAAAAAATTGACACCAGATCAAACTCCCTATCTTTTGGGTGTAGTTCAAGGTGGAAAATATCTAGACCTTCGAAAATATTGTACTGAGGAATTAGTTAAAATTGGTTTTGACGGCCTGGGCTACGGCGGCTGGCCCATCAAAGCCGACGGCACTTTTGATTATGAAGTCGCTCAAACTATTGCCGATTTTACCCCAAAAAATTATTTCCTTTACGCCCTGGGTATTGGCAAACCTCACGAAATTACCGCTTTAGTAAAAATGGGTTGGAATATTTTTGATTGTGTTTTACCCACCCGTGACGCCCGTCACAAAAGGCTCTATGTTTACAGCAAAAATGATAAAGGTTACGAATACTATACCCCTGATAAAAGTATCCATTACCGCGATTCTCGGCCTGTTTCCGATCATTGCGATTGTCTGCTTTGCCAAAAATATTCTCGCTCTTACTTAGCTCATTTATTTCGAATTAAAGAAATTACTGCCTTAAGATTGGCTACAATCCATAACCTTCGTTTTTATTCCCAATTAATGGAAAATTTAAGAACCACCTATTCTGAGTTATAATTAAGCCATGAAAAAAACAATTTTAGTTACCGGGGGTGCCGGACATATTGGCTCACACATCATTGAAAATTTAGTAAAAGATTCTAATAACCAGGTAATTTCCCTTGATAATTATTTTAATGGCAGTACTAAAAATCACATTGAAGGTGCTGAATATCGTGTCGGTCATACCAAAGATATTGCTACATTAATCCCTGAAACTCCCGATATCGTCTACCATCTTGGCGAATACGCCAGGGTAGCCCCATCATTTGACGATATAGACAAAGTTTATGACATGAATATTATTGGTACTTTTGCGGTGGTTGAATTTTGTCGTCAACGTCATGTTGGAAAACTTGTCTATTCCGCTTCCAGCACCAAATTTGCCATCGAAGGCGATGGTCGACATCAAAGTCCTTATGCCTTTACCAAAGCCACCAACGTTGATTTAATCAATGACTATGGCCGTTGGTACAATCTGCCTTTCGCTATCTGCTATTTTTATAATGCCTTTGGACCCCGCGAAAATGGAGTGGGGAAGTATGCTACTTTGATTGCCAAATATGAACAAATTTATCTTCAAGGAAAATCTTTTCCTGTGGTCAAGCCCGGTACTCAAAAACGAAACTTTACTTATGTTGGTGATTTAGCCAGGGGAATTATTTTAGTCGGCGAAAAAGGCCAAGGTGATGGATATGCACTGGAAAACAGTAAACAATATTCTATCGTCGAAATTGCTAATGCTTTTGGAGGACCAATAGAATATGTTGACGGAAATCCTGGTCGTGCCGAATCAGGTGAATCTCCTTCCAAAGCTCGTGAAGAACTAGGCTGGACTACTACTGTCGATATCCTCGACTATATTAAAAACTTCATCAGTAAAAACCCCCATAAATAATATGATAATCAGAAAAGGAACAATTAAAGATATTCCTAAAATAAGGGTATTTTTACTTGATTCTTGGTTAATGCATGCCAACAAAGAACCAAAATTTGTCAATCCTAAAACTTTCGAAAATACTAATTTAAAAAATTATCTAAAAAATTGTTTTAATCACTCCTACAAATCATATCTGTTTGTAGCTGAAGACAAGGAAGAAATTATCGGATTAATAAAACTAAATATAGAAAATATTGAAAGTTTTTATTACCAAAAGAAAGCACTATATATTGATGATATTTATGTTTCCCAAGATTATCGAAAACAAGGAATATCTAAAAAACTAATAGAAGCAACAGAAAAAATTGCTAAAAAAAGAAATATTAAATGGCTAAAAGCTAGAATTTATCAATTTAATCAGCCCGCTCAAAATACTTTTGATTCAAGTGGATTTAAGCCCTTATATTCGGAATATTTTAAGATACTTGAATGAAAACATTTGCCGTTTACAACTTCGGCTGTCGGGTCAACGCCGCCGAAACTAACCAATATGCCCAGTCTCTAATAAATCAGGGTTATGTCCCCCTTCATCAAGGGGGAGTAGAGGGGCTTTCTCCCGATTTAATTTTTATCAACACTTGTTCTGTCACCAAAAAAGCCAACATTGAATCGATTGGTCTGATCCGCCGTCTCCAAAAAAAATTTCCAAATTCTAAAATAATTGTCAGTGGCTGCGCTAATTTAAAAGAAATTAAAAATTTTTCCAATATTACTGTTCTCAATAATTCTCAAAAAGAAAAATATTTAGAAGACTTAAATTGTGCCTAAACACCCAAAATCAAAGATAAATTTTCTCACACTCACCGCTTTTTATTAAAAATTCAATCCGGCTGTACTGCCTTTTGTACTTACTGTACTGTTCCAAATCAGCGTCCTTATTTGTGGTCTTTACCCATAAAAACAGCCGTAGACACGGTTAAAAAAGCCATCACTGACGGCTATACAGAAGTAATTATTACCGGTGTGAATCTAAACCAATACACTCCCGGTTTTTCCAATTTAGTTGAAGCTTTACTCACTCAAACCGATATCCCCTTAATTTCTTTTGGTTCCATTCCCATCAATTGTATTGATCAAAAGTTTATTGATTTATTTTCGACTTTAGACTTTAGACTTTCTCATTTTTTGCATATCCCTTTGCAATCCGGCTCCGACAAAATTCTCAAACTAATGCACCGTAATTACACCAAAAAAATTATTTTGGAAAAATTTGAGTTGTTAAATAAAATTAATGAAAATAATTCTATAAAAAATAATTCTTCCCTCCCTGTCAAGGGAGGGGTAGGGGGTGGGTTAAAATACGGCACAGATATTATTGTCGGTTTTCCTGGAGAAACAGATATTGATTTTCAAGAAACATACGATTTGTGTCAACAAATCGGTTTTTCTAAAATTCACGTTTTTAAATATTCCCCCCGCCCCGGTACCGTCGCCCGTGAATTATTTTTAAAATCAGAAAAAATTTCCAAGGAAATAACTAAACAACGTTCTGAACAACTCCGAAAACTTTCGTCTCAATTTTCTCAATCCGTCTAGTATTGCTCGTAATCTGACTACTCGAAATATCTCTAAATTCTTCCCCATCTCTCATTTCTTTTGCCAACGCATCAACAGAATTCACAATTTCTTATTTCCACTCTAGCATTTTTTGTTCAAATTTATTTTCAAATTGTTCAAATTTGACATCCATTAATAATGCCAACACTTTATTATTGTCTTCAATACTATCTTTGATTAATTCTCCAATTTGTTTTAAATCTTTTTGATCCACAAACCATTCTATCATCTTCCAAACCACACTTCCATCTCGTCAAAAACCGGATAAGAAAAACTAACTTCCTGCCCGGGAAACCTAGCATTTTTACCCCAAATACAGGCTCTATTTACATCATCTCTCATTCCCCCAGAAACCTTTTTTAACACCGCATCCAATGTTTGGCCTTTTTTCATAATCAATGGCTCTTTTTTATCAGCCTCGCCACTTCTGTCTCTTTTTAAATAGACCCGAACCATTGCCAAACCCTGCCATACTTTTTCTTTAAATTCTTCGATTCCAATTCCTTTACTGGCACTCATCGCAATTATGTTTTCATCTTTTAAATTCGTAATTCGTAATTTGTAATTCGTAATTGTATCTATTTTAGTGACCACTTCCACTAGGGGAATATAGGTCCTAGTTTTACTCAACGCATCAATAAATTCATCAATAGTTTTTAATTTTTCCCCCAATTGAACCACCACATTTTCAAAACCCAACTCTTCCGTCACCTCAATCATCGTTTCTTTGTCCAAAGATTCAAAAGGATCGATAATTTGAATTGCCCCTTTACCCATTTTGTGAATATAAACTTTGGGTGCTTTTTTATTTAAACGAATTCCCGCATTTTCCAGTTCTTGTTTCACTTTTGACAGCCATTCCGCCCTTTGAATATCCGTCATTAACACCACCAAATTCGAAGCCCTAATTACCGATAAAACTTTTTTACCAAAACCTTTTCCCTGGGCTGCCCCTTCAATAATTCCCGGTAAATCCAATATCTGCATTCTGATACCCCGGTATTCCATCATCCCCGGCACTACTCCCAAAGTTGTAAAATCATAATTTCCGACCTTAGATTCGGCATTTGTAACTGCATTTAATAAAGTTGATTTACCCACACTTGGTAATCCCACCAAAACTACCGAAGCATCGCCAGAATGTTTGATAGCATATCCAATTCGACCGCCCTTGCCACCGCCACTGCCCATCACTATTCTCTCTTCCAAAGAATCCTTTAATCTGGACAATTTCGCCTTCAACACCCCGTGGTGATGCTGAGTGCTTTTATCGTAAGGAGTATCGTGAATCTCCTTTTTTACCGCCTCAATTTTAGATAGTATTTCCTCTTTAATCATTTAATTCTGCTAGAATAACTCGATAATGTTTAAAAAAATTTTATTATTAACTATTTTTGCTTTTTTCTTTCTTAACACTCCTATTTTAGCATCTGATCGCCAAATCTTCGGTTTACATTTAACCCAAACTTCCGATCTAATTTCTGCTAAAGATATTGTCAATTCTAGCGGTGGTGATTGGGGCTATGTCACTATTGTCATTCGCACCGACCAACTTGATAAAAACACTTGGCAGGAATTTTTCGATAATTGCCGAAAATATCACCTAATTCCCATCATTCGTCTGGCTACTACTATGGAAAATAATTATTGGAAAATTCCCACCACTAGTGACATTGACCATCTGGCTGATTTTTTGAATTCACTAAATTGGCCGATGATTCCACAATATATTATTCCATTTAATGAAATTAATCACGCCTCAGAATGGGGCAATCAGATCAATATTAAAGATTTTACCGATATTTTTATCTATACTGCCAAAAAATTTAAAAATCTTAATTCTAATTTCTTTATTCTTTCCACCCCTCTCGATTTAGCCGCTAGTGAAAATCTTCCCGATACCAAATCTGCCAACAATGTCTATCAAGAAATTTATAACTACCAACCTCAGTACTTTGACCTCATTGATGGTCTGGCTTCGCACTCTTATCCCAACCATGGTTTTATTGGCACTCCAAATGATACCGGGCAACATTCCATTAGAGGTTATCAATGGGAATTAAATTTCATTAAAAAATTAAGCATTAATAAAACTTATCCCGTTTTTATCACCGAAACCGGTTGGCCTCATCGCGAGGGGATTAGTAAAAATAATCAATACTATTCGATTCAAAGCGCTGCCGATTTTTTAGTCAAAGCTCTTGATGTCTGGAAAGACGACCCCCGGGTCATTGCCGTTACCCCTTTTATTTATAATTACTCTCAGGATCCCTTTGATCACTTTTCTTGGCTCGATAGTAAAGGTAATATTTATCCCGAATATCAGGCAATAATTAATCTTCCAAAAAATCAAAACCACCCTCAGCAAATTACCAAATATGACGTTTTAAATATTAATTTACCCATCCTCATTTTCAGTCAAAATGAACAAAATGGTAGTTTAGTTCTTAAAAATACTGGCCAGTCAATTTGGGGAGAAAACAAACTTTGTCTGGCTCCTCAAACTTCTTCCAACATTACTGCCACCCCAATTTGTACCGATAACAGCTTTATTTATCCTGGGAATATTGTCACTATACCTTTTCAATTTAAAATCAATTCTTATCTCCCCCAATCCTATCTTGGCTGGAACAACACACCTCAATATCAAATTACTGGTCTCAGTCCCACCTCTACCATTTATCGCCCCAAAGATAATATTTGGACTCGCTTCAACTCCTGGCTAAAAGTTTTTCTGAGCTAATTATTTAAACGCCTGAATAAATATTGAAGTACCTCCAACAGGTAAATGTACATCGCTATTCAGTACATTTCGCAGTTGTGAACTCCAAGGAAAGCCTCTAGTTGAAATCTTAATTTTTCGAAATCCAATTTCACTAAGACCTTGCCTCATATCCATTTGTGTTGGAATCCATAAATGTGATGGTTCATCAAAAGTTTTTCTTGTCCAAGTGTTTCGATTTGGTATATTTATAAAGATTTGACCATCGTTATTTAATACTCTTTTTGCCTCAATTATAGATTTTACCGCCTGTTCCGGTTCTAAATGCTCAAGAACATCTGCAAACAATATTCCATCTGCAAAATCAGAATTAAATGGTAAATTATCACAAGATAATCTCACCATGCTATGTGGATAAGTATTTTTACTATATAAAAGAGCCTCCATAGAATAATCCGCATGTACTACATTAATTTTAGGGCAAACTTTTTTCATCCAATAGCCTAAATTGCCAGGCCCACCCGCCACATCAACAAGACATCCAAATCCTCCCATCTCATGAGAAATCCATTGTGACATATCAATAAAACGAAATCTATAATCTGAATTTAGATCAAGATAAGCCCCATTATCAGGATAGTTTGAACCAATTCCTTTAAAATATTCCAAATTATATTTATTTTCATTAAATGAAGACTTTCTAATTCTTCTTTTCTCTAATTTCTCCACAAAAGACATATCCTATAGTATAACACAAATAAATTTCACTTCCACCATCTATCGCCCTAAAGATAATATTTGGACTCGCTTCAACTCCTGGCTAAAAGTTTTTCTGAGCTAAAATGTGGGTCGCGTGGGGCTCGAACCCACGACCAATCGCTTAAGAGGCGATTGCTCTACCACTGAGCTAGCGACCCGTCTTTTTTCTTCTCAATTTTAACAAACAAACAGGACATTTTCTCTCATTAGCTGGAAAATCGCAAGATACTGTATCGCCTTTTCTCTGAGCGGTTACTAAAGTAAAAGCAAAATGGGAGTCACCATCACCCCTCAAACCAGGACAATAAATAGTAGTATCTCCAATTAAATCAAAAAGACAGGTGCGACAATTTTGGTTACATTCTACTTCTTGCCCAATTGTAGGCACTAAATGAGACCAAATTGGTAAATCTGGTTTTATTATTCCATCAAAAGTACCTTCGTGCCAACCATAGCATTTAATATCCATGTGCGCCCAGTGGGAATCGAACCCACATCGATAGTTCCGAAGACTACTACTCTATCCATTGAGCTATAGGCGCAATATAAAATGTATCCCCAGTTGGGATCGGACCAACGACCTTCTCCTTAGAGGGGAGACGCTCTATCCAACTGAGCTATGGGGACTTAAAAAAACTAAATTGTTAATTTGGACCAACGACCTGTCCGGTGTCCACCGGACCTCTCTATCCAACTGAGCTATGGGGACAAGTAGCTGTATTTTAGCAATTTTTTAGTATAATAACATCGGCTTATGTGTAGAAATGAAAAAGATACTCCAAATTTATCTCCCACTAGTCAGGCTATAAACGCTTTATTAGCTGGGGAATATTCCGGAATGAATGTTCCAGAAGTTTTAAAGATAATTTCTCCCGAAAAACCAGTTGATGTTCAAACTAGGGAAGTTCCAAAAACCAGGTCAATTACTAAAATGGATCCCTCTTTGGTAAGTTTTTTTTCCCCAGAAGAATTAGACGCACTAAACAAATAATTTAGTATAATCAAGCTACGCCGCTGTGGTGAAATTGGTATACACGTACGCTTTAGGAGCGTATGGGGAAACCCGTGTGGGTTCAAGTCCCACCTGCGGCACTATTTTTAGCCATTTATTTGAGACATGTGGATCTGCCTGCCGGCAGGCAGGGGTTCGAGTCCTCTCAGCGGCACAAAATTTTTGCTACACTTATTTATGTGGTTACTTCTTTTTTTATTTTTAGCTAGACCAATTTTTGCCCAAAAATTCACTGATCTTTACACTCAATATCGCACTGATTACCTTTATCAACGTGACCAATATCAGCAAAATTATTCCAACTATCTCAATAAAAAAAATATCTACCTTCAATATGGCACTACCGCCACTGAGAAAGACAAGATTGACGCCACTAAAGCAGTTTTTTTATCACGTAATTCTCTACTTAAAGACTATTTAATGGCGCTTCGAGTCGCTCTTAATCAAAATTCAAATTACAGTGACAACACTACCGATATTCAGACAAAATTACAAGATAATGAAAAATGGTTAGATACTCAAAATCAACTCATTCCCGATTTAAATTCTTCCATTGCTCTAAGTAATTGGGTTCAAACATTTAAAACTCATCATGTTTCTATCCAAACTATTGCTAACACCGCTCTGCTTCAATATCAAATAAATTTACGGCTAAACACTCTTGATAATATTGAAAAATTAGCCAATTCTGCTCAAATTGATTGGACCGATACTTATAATAATCAGTCTGAAACCATAAAATCTTTATTTTCTGAAGCTTACGCTCTAACTCAGCAAGTTCAACGTGAAGATGAATTTACTGATTTTTATCCAGAAGCCAAAGATTATCTTAATCAAAGTGATATTAAATTAAAAAATTTAATTTCTGATCTAAGATCATATTTAGTTAAAAAAGGCAATTAAAATGGAAGAAAAAATTTATCAAAATTTCGATCAACCTCAGGAAAATCCTTTAGAAATTGTTCCAGAAAAAAAATTAAAAATATCACTTAGCCCTAAAATAATTTTACTAATTATTCTTGGCTCAATTATTTTTGTTCTTTTACTCCTCAGTCTAGTTGTTACCCAAACACGTCATTCTGCTAATAAAACAGTAAATATTATTCCCACTCCGACAACCGTTACCATCAATTCCGATAACAATAATTCTCTAATTCCCAGTCCTTACCAAAGCGAATTCCAAAAAATCAATAACTACACTTCCCAAGATTTAGATCTGCCCGCCCCTCAAGTTGACACCGAAATCGGATTATAAAAATTATTTTCTCGATAAATAAGCCCCAGTCTCCGTGCTAATCATAATTTCTTCGCCAGTTTTAATAAATAGAGGCACCAACACCTTGGCCCCAGTATCCAAAACGGCATTTTTCATGGCCGAAGTGGCCGTATCCCCTTTAATTGAATTTTCTGCCTCAACTACCGTACAAATAATACTTTTTGGTAAAGTCACTCCCACTGGTTTATCATCATAAAATTTAAGTCGATATAACAAAGCCTCTTTTAGATAAACCTTGTCATCACCTATAATTTCCACCGGCACCATATATTGTTCAAAAGTTCTTGGTTCAATAAAAACATAGTTCGAGCCATCAAAATAAGAATATTCCGCTTCATGAGTTTCCACGATAACTTCTTCTACTTTTTCTCCCGATTTATAGGTATATTCAACCACTCTACCTGTATAAAGATTTTTTAATTTTACTTTATAAAAAGCTGAACCTTTTCCCGGCGACACAAAACTAATATCCACCACCGAACATGGCTCTTCGTGAAAAAGTAAATAAATGCCTTTTTTGAATTGTGCCGTTGATATCATTCCCATAGCCGCTATTGTAAACCTAAAATAGGTCTAAAAACAACCCCCCGGGACCAAAAAAAATCCCAGAGTATGCTTTTTAGAGGAGCCACCCCGGGACCTAGGGATCACTATATCAAAATATTATAAACATGTCAATAGTACAGATTAAATGTGTATCTGTTTAAAAATTTCCACTCTCCATTTCGTCAATAAATTGCCGCACCCCTCTCGCCCAAGAACCATCGGAATGAGGACAGTATTTTTTCATAATTAATTCTGGAGTATTTAAACCTTTATCAAAATACTGAGTTTTTAAATAGGCAGCATAAGCTTTTAAAGCCAAATCATAATTATCAAATCTTAAAGTACCGGCACTGTTTATTCCATACCCCCAGCAGTTATTCGAATCATCGGGAATTTTCTTACACAAATTTGACTCTTGTTGAGCAATCGCCACCATCCAATAATAATCAAAACCATAGCTTTGTGATAAATCAAAAATTTCCCTAGCGTAGGGTAAAAGAGGGGAATTATATTTAGCTAAATATTTTTCAATAATTATTGGTCTGGCATCAGCTTCAGTCACTTGACCTTGGACTACAGCTAAGTTGCCGCTCTCCATTGCCTCTGCCGCCACCGTCAAAAATTCTTTATTATTCAAATTTGCTGTCACTAAAACATTATTGTTCTGATAATTCGATAAATAAATACATTCTCCCACCGCAATTCCCACTAACATTACCCCCAAAATTCCCCAAAAACATATCCTCCCAATTTTATTAATTGTTTTTTCCATCACTAGATTTAAATATGCTATCATAAGCACACTTATGAAAACAAATCACCAATTAAAGCAACTTAAGGATAAAAGCTTTACCATTGAACTCACTTTAGCCGCCGCCGATATTAAAAAAAAATATCAACATGTTTTAGGCGAAATTCAGCAAAATTTTTCCAAAGATGGTTTCCGTAAAGGCAAAGCCCCTCTCGATGTCGTTGAACAAAACATTTCCCCCCAAGCTGTCATTGAAGAAGTTTTAAACCACCTTTTACCCGAAGCTTACAAAAATATTGTTGAAGAACATCATCTTAAACCAGTTACCGAACCGACTATTAAAATTATCACCGAAAAATTATCTCTTGACGCTGATTGGGTTCTAGAATTGGCCAGTGCCGAATTACCGGATGTCAAATTAGATCCTAAATTTTACGAAGAGATCAAAAAACTTAACGCTGATAAAAAAATCGAACAGAAAGCCAAAATGGATCAAATTATCGCCTTAATTTTAAAAAATGCCAAAATTGAATTACCCGCCGTTTTACTTAGCAACGATGTTAACCGTCGTTTGTCCGATCTTGTCGAACAATTACAACAAGCCAAACTAACCGTTGATCAGTATTTAAAAAATAAAAAAACCACCTTACCTGAATATCGAGCTAATCTGGAAAAACAAGTGAAAAACGACTGGGCTCTTAACTTAGCTATCAACCAAATTGCCCTTGATCAAAAACTTAAAGTTGAAGAAACAGAAGTTCAAGATCTTTTCACTAAAAGTCCCGAATTAAAAAATGATCCCAACTTAGTCTATTATTTGCTCACTCAGCAAAAGGTCCTCGACTATCTACAAAGTATCTCATAATTCTGTTATAATTCTCCCAAATGGCAGGTGGAGGTCTTATGGGAAAACCAGATCCAAAAAAGCTTCAAGCTTTTAAAAGTGTAAGCAGCAGCGAGGTCTTAAAAGACTCCCAAACTAATTCGGCTCCAAAAAAATTCTCTTTAAGCGGTATTTTAGGCTTAAACCAAACTGTTGAAATCAACAAAAACGTTCCAAAAACTGAGAATTGGGGTAAAGAATTCTTTGGGAATATCAATGTTTTACAACAACAAGAAAAAGTTTTATTTGACCAAAAGCAAAAAGAATTAGAAAAAGCCGTTGTTGAATTACAGGATGAAATTAAAAAATTAACTAACTCTACTGATAATTTAGAAAAAGATGTTCAAAATATTCCTCTAGAAACTATTCCCGAAGCTTCTGAATATCAAATTAATTTCTTGGTCAGAATTAAAAATTTTATCGCCAATTTCCGCAAAAATGTTAACGAAGCCCACACTTGGCTAGAATCTTTTTCTGGTAAAAAGAAAAAGAGAAACTATTTTTGGAATATGGCTCGAGATAGAAAAAAGGGTGGCGATCAATATTTAAACAGTAACGAACATTCCGCCGCCAGATCAGTAAATTAATAATCAATATGGAAATACCAACAATAATTGACCCCAAAACATTTTCCGCTCTTGAACTTAACAAACCATACGTAATAGCTTGTCAGCATAAAACTCCAGCCATTATTATTCCTCAAAAGATTAAACCAACCAACTACTATAATATATTTTCTATAAAGACTGAAGTTGCTTGTCCACAATTAAACAACACAGACCAAACTTGTGGAATTCTTAAACGAAGATGTAGTTTACTTATTGAAAGTGAACACTTCACTTAAAAAAATATTAATTAACAGCAATTTTCTGTTATAATCCCTTTGTTTGAGTCTATAGCTCAGTTGGTTTAGAGCGCTTCATTGACATTGAAGAGGTCAGAGGTTCAAGTCCTCTTAGACTCACCATGTTTTATATTAAATCAGTTACTTTGACCTCCACTACCTCGCCCGATCGGGCATAATTTTTGTGCCTTGATTCGGGCTATCCTTTTGTTATTTCCCTTTATAACTTATAATTAAACCATTAAATATTTTTTAATTTTAAAGTTTAAGCTTTAGAATTTAGAATTTTTTTCAAAATTTATGTCACAAATTGACGCTTCCAAACACAATTCAGATCAAATTTACAAAATTCGCCACAGTGCCGAGCATGTTCTAACTCAAGCTATGCTCCGCCTTTATGGCGATGACAAATTTTTCATGGCCATGGGTCCCGCCACCGACGAGGGCTTTTATTTCGATTTTGAAGCCCTAAAAGATTTTAAAATCACCGAAGAGGATTTTTCTAAAATCGAGGCGGAAATGGCCAAAATTATTAAAGAAAACTTACCTATAGTTAGGCAAGAAATCACTTTAGACCAGGCCAAAGTTTTATTTAAAAACAATCCCTACAAATTGGAATGGCTAAATTCTATCGAAGATAGAAACGAAGTCATCTCTATTTATAAAACCGGAGAGGATTTTACCGATCTTTGTGCCGGCCCTCATGTCGAATCAACCTCTGAAATTAAAGCTTTCAAACTTTTATCTCTAGCTGGTGCTTATTGGCACGGTGATGAGAAAAATAAAATGTTGACCCGAATTTATGGCACCGCTTTTGACTCTCAAAAAGCTCTCGACGACTATTTATTTATGATTGAAGAAGCCAAAAAACGTGATCATCGAAAATTAGGCCCACAATTAGGTTTATTTTTTATTGATGAAACTGCCCCTGGCATGCCTTATTGGTTACCCAAGGGCACCATTATGATCAATGAGCTACTTAAATTTTGGCGCGAAGAACACACCAAACGTGGTTATCTAGAAACCATCACTCCCCAATTAAATAAAAAACAACTTTATGTTACCTCTGGCCATTGGGATCACTACAAAGAAAATATGTTTATTTGCGACATGGGTGAAGATGGCACTTATTGTCTTAAACCCATGAATTGTCCCAATGCTATGACTATTTTTAAACAGGGGATTCATAGTTACCGCGATTTGCCTCTGCGACTTTCTGATTGTGATGCTCTTCATCGTCACGAAAAGTCCGGTGAATTAAACGGTTTATTACGTGTTCAAAAATTCTCTCAAGACGACGCCCATATTTTTGTTACCGAAGATCAAATTGGTGAAGAATATAAAAGAATTTTAGAAATTGCTAATCTTTTTTATTCTATTTTTGATATTAAATTTAAAATTCGTCTAGGTACTCGTCCCAACGATTTTATGGGTGATATTGCCACTTGGGATAAAGCCGAAAAAGAATTAGAACAAATTTTAATCGATAATAAATTTGATTACTTTGTTGGTGAAGGTGAAGGTGCTTTTTATGGCCCAAAATTAGATATTCTTATGAATGATTGTCTTGGTCGTCAATGGCAAACCGGTACTATTCAACTCGATTTTCAATTACCGAGGAATTTTAAATTAAAATACACCGACAGTGATGGTTCTGAAAAAACTCCTGTTGTCATCCATCGAGTTATTTACGGATCTTTAGAACGATTTATGGGTATTTTAATCGAACAATTTGCCGGCGCTTTCCCAGTTTGGTTATCTCCCGTTCAAGCTAAAATAATTCCCATTACTGATGCTCAACACGAATATGCCAATAAAATTTTGACCCAATTAAAAGAAGAGGGGATTCGCGCCGAAATTGACGACCGCTCCGAAAAAATGCAGGCCAAAATCCGCGATGCTCAAATGGAAAAGATTCCCTATATGTTAATTGTTGGTGGTCGAGAAGTCGAGGCTAATGCCGTGGCTGTCCGTCAACGCGACGGCCAAGACCTTGGCGCCCTGCCATTTAGTGAATTTTTGGTCAAAATTAAGGAACAAATCACCACCAAATCTTTAAATTTGATAAAATAACAGGCATGCCACAAAAGTATTACAAAATTAATCGTCAAATTACCGCTCCCACCCTTCGTCTTCTCGACGAAGATGGCAAGCAAATTAATGTCGTTTCTTTGGCAGAAGCTATTCAACTTTCCCAAGAATCTGGGCTTGATTTAGTCGAAGTGGCCAGCTCTGCCGTTCCCCCGGTCGTCAAGTTAATTGAATATTCTAAATTCAAATATCAGGAAGCTAAAAAAGCTAAAGCCGAAAAGAAAGGCATTAAAGGCGGCGAAACCAAAGAAGTTCAAATGACCCCCTTTATCGGCCAGGGCGATTACGATACCCGCATCAAAAAATCCCGTGAATTTTTAACTACTGGAAATAAAGTCAAATTAAGTATAAAATTCCAAGGTCGCCAAATTCAGAAACCTGAATTCGGTTATCAGCTAGTCGACAGGTTTAAAAATGACCTCGCTGAAATCTCTGCCCCCGAGGGCACCGCCAAATTGATTGGTAAAAGACTATTGATTACTTTTACCCCAGTCAAAAAAATAAAAAACTAAT